>JBAYCO010000557.1:0-2845 GCA_041668685.1 Victivallaceae bacterium
ATCGGAAGTGCCGGAAGCCCTGGCCCTTATAAACCCGAAACTCTACAAAGAACTCGAAGACTTGGAGATTCTTGCCGGAGCCGGGGTGGCGTTCAAGCTTTCGCATGCCTTCATTAAATACGGACGGCAGCACAATCTCGGCGGTTTTTCCACAAAGCTCTCAGATGTTCTGGATTTTGTCGCGCTGGGAACAATAGCGGATATTGTACCCCTGCTCGGAGAAAACCGGATTATGGTCAAGAGCGGGGTTAAAATTCTGCGCAAACAAATGCGTCCGGGCGTCCGGGCGTTGATAGAGACTTCAAAACTGAAATCAGAGCTGACTCCGTCCGACGTTACCTTCAAGCTGGCGCCGCGGGTGAACGCGGCCGGCAGAATGCAGAATGCCGATATTGCGCTGCAATTGCTTGAATGCGATAATATTGTCGAGGCTTACCGCTTTGCTTCCGAACTGGAAAAACTTAACAATACCAGGCAGGCCAAAGAACAGGAAATTTACCTGGAAGCCAAAAAACAGATACATGAGAAGCTTGACCTGGATAAAAATTATTGTATCCTGGTCGCCGGGAACAATTGGCATCAGGGAGTGATCGGGATTGTCGCTTCGCGCCTGGCGCGGGATTATAACCGTCCCGCAATCGTTTTAACTATTCAGGACGGCAAAGCCTACGGTTCAGGCCGCAGCGTCGGAAGCCTGAACCTGGTAAAGACTCTCAGCAAGAGCTCCGCGCTTCTGGAACGTTTCGGAGGACATCCGATGGCGGTGGGTATTGCTTTGGACAGCGGCAATATAGAAAAATTTTACGAATCTTTTGAGGCGAATATTCAACAAGAAGTCATTAATCTGAACCTTGAAGGATGTATAAATTATGACGGTGAAGCGGAGCTGGAAGAACTTTCCGACGATTTTTTCGGATATTTGAAGCAGCTCAGTCCTTTCGGACACAGCAACCCCAAGCCGGTATTCCGGTTCAACGATCTGGAACTGGTAAAAAGTTATCCTGTCGGCGACCATCATACGCGCGGAACGCTCCGCAACCGGAAACATACCCAAATTGACTTTATAGCTTTTAATTTTCCGCCGGAACAATTCAGCGCCGCACTGCTTGACGTTCTGGCCACGCCCCAGATGAATACCTACGGCCACGTCAGCAAACCCCAACTGCATATCGTTGCTTTGCAGGCGGTATATTAAATCTCACATTTCCGGGTTCCAAAAATATAACGTAAGAACTTACATATAAATACCTTGATCCTGATTTGCGGTCGGGGTCTTCAAGCAATGAAATATTCGCAAACCAGTCGTTGCAGGAGCAGCCTGCTCCGCGACAAAGACGTCCGCCGGGCCGAGTCGCCTGCCCAAAGGTCGCGGTGCGAGGCCGCACTCGCGACTACTTGTTGGTGGAAAATCAAACGAAAAACCGGGAAGTTAACGGCTCTGAGCTAACCGGAATCAACTCCGAAAGATGAGTTAAATTAAATTCAGCCCTGTTTCAGCAATTCGCAATCCAGAAGATAATCGATTATCCGGGCGGCGCAAACTTCCACCCGGTCCTTTTCCGTGTTGATCTCAATGTCCGGAGCAACCGGCGTTTCATAGGGGGAATCGATTCCGGTGAAGCCGCTTATTTCCCCTGCCGCCGCTTTGCCGTATAAACCTTTCGGGTCCCGGTTCCGGCAGGTTTCCATATCGGCTTTTACGTAAACTTCAATAAATTTCTCTTCGCCGACAATTTGTTTCGCGCGATGCCGGTCTTTTCTGAACGGGGAAATAAATGCGGCGATAACCAGCATTCCGGCGGAGTTCATGAGTTTCGCCACTTCCGCCACCCGCCGGATATTTTCCGCCCGGTCCGCCTCCGAAAACCCCAAGTCCCGGTTCAGGCCGTGGCGCATATTGTCACCGTCAAGGATGCACGCCTTGACTCCCCGCCCGGTAAGTTCCAGTTCAAGGGCCTGGGCGATAGTTGATTTCCCGGCGCCGCTTAAACCGGTCAGCCATACTGTTATCGGTTTATGTCCGAAAAGCTGCCGCCTGGTTTCGTCCGTAACCGCCGATTCTTCCCAGGCGATGTTAGCGCTGACCGGCCCCTTTCCAAGCGTTCGCCCTGAACTGGTTTCAGCCGAACTTTCAATTATCATACCCGCGGCGACAGTTCCGTTGCCGGTTGGATCGATCAGGATAAACGACCCGGTTTGTTTGTTCCGGGAGTAGCAGTCAAAGCAGACCGGCCGGTGCGCGGTTATCTCGACCCGGCCGATATCGTTGAGGACAAGTTCTCCGGCTTCCTGCCGATGCAGTGAATTTACCTCAAACTTGTATCTGATCCGGGAAATTTCAGCCGGTACGGTCTGGGATGAAAGCTTCAGGAGCAGTTTTTGGCCGGCGACCGCCGGAGCCGTTCCCATCCAGACCAGGTTGGCATCGAAAAAATTGTCCACGGTCGGGAGGTTGCCCGGTCGCGCCAGCATGCAACCGCGCGAAATATCGACCTCGTCAGCCGTTGTCACCACTACCGCCTGAGACGCAAAAGCCTCATCGCATTCCGCTCCGGCCGCAATCAAAGAATTTATCGCGGTTTTCCGTCCGGAAGGCAGACTGATTATTTCATCTCCCTTCCGGAGCGTTCCCGAAGCAATGGTGCCGGTGAAACCGCGAAAATCCGAATTTTGCCGGAGCACATATTGGACCGGAAGCCGGAAATCGATGAGATTCATATCACTGCCGATTGATATTTCTTCGAGCGCCGTCAGCAGCGGCGCGCCGCTGAACCAGGGCATGTTGGCGCTTTTGTCAACGACATTATCGCCCTGCAAAGCGGAGATCGGGATGAAATTTACGTCA
>JBAYCO010000558.1:0-2840 GCA_041668685.1 Victivallaceae bacterium
CATGAAATGGAGCGGCTTTATGCCGATTTTGCGCCTTGACGGCTGACCGTGACGAAATATTAACGTCGATTTACCTCCCTCTTACCTTTTTTCATACGTTTTCATTCTACTTTTGACAGAACCGTAAAAGTTGTTTTCCTTTGAAAAAAATGCTTATACTTTCATGAGAACACTGCCTTACTCTATATATTATATGGTGTTTAGCCAAAAATTAATAGTTTTTACTATTTTTATAGAAAAAATCATTTACGGCACAATATTGCCGAATTCCTGCCTGCCGCTTCCCCGGTAGCAACCGCAGTGCCAGTCATGCGATAGCTGGAATGAGCTATGAAATCACCACTGATACAACGTCCAGCCATCAACATATTGCTTCTGTCCCTGCTGATAAGCGCCCGTAATGGAATATCATAAGGATTTGTTTCAACATGCGGTTCTATGCCTTGGGTTTTGTTGGGATCTGTTGAATGTACGTCAATGCCGGCATTGCATCTGCATACGGAATCCTCGAATAGTGTGCCATTAATAACATCTTCAGCTTTAAGCGTATGAAGCCCCTTGAGTCTGCGCCCCTCTCTGGTGCCAATTTGCTCCGCACTGGCTATTATCCGTAAATTTTTCCATCTTCCTCCAAGTTTTTTCAATGCGTTAACTTGTTCATGGATCTCTTTTCTACCCATAATTGTGGCTTGGGTTACATCATCAGCATTAATGGCTGAAAGTTTATATTGGTGGTTAGCCATTAATATGAATAGATCATCAATTACATGGAAAAGAGAAGGATGGCTGTAGGTGGGAATATTTCCTCCACGCTTCAGTTCTGATTTTAAAGCTTCTTTTGCCTTTCTATGATCATTATAGTTAATCAAAACTTCTTCAATTTTATCCTTATGAACTCCTGTTAGAAGACAGATTAAAGACATAGGCTGAGTAAGTTTGCTTTCCGGGTGTCCAAAGTCAAACTCACAGCCGGCCAGCGCTCCGAGATCACCATCTCCTGTGGCGTCAATGAATACTTTTGCTTTCCAGGCTTCACGTCCTGATTTGGACTCGGTAATAATGTACTCAATGTTTCCGTCGTTACCTGTTTTCGCAGCGACGACCCTGGAATGAAGACGCAGTTGGACACCTGCTTTAATGCATTTTTCTTCCAGCATTAATTTCATTATTTCCACATCGGCGGCAAAACTGGACGCATCAGGGTAGAGAACAGCATTCCTCATATATAAATCATCCCTGAATTCTTTCATTAATCCATCTTTGGCGCTGTGGTCTATTATCCAACTAAGTAACCCGGAAGTCCATATTCCGCCCAGGCATCCCTTGGCCTCGATCAAAAATGTTCGCGCTCCCGCCCTGCCGGCGGCTATTGCCGCCGAGACGCCGGCTGGACCGGCTCCACATACAATTACATCATAGTTTCCAGAAATGGGAGTATAACGTATACATTCTTTAATAACCGACATATTAATTCCTGTTGTTGTTAATTCTATATAATTATTATAAGCGCGTAAGAATATTTGACAATGCAAAAATATGCTGTATATATATAATATGATGCTATATTTAAGATAATTTTTGAATACTATGGAATTTTCAACTAAAATAGAATCAGAAAACGCGCAGACGTATTTTGAAAATACGCTGAGGGATATTGAAAATTTTATGGGCGTCAGTATTACAGTCCATGATTGCCGTGGATTACTTAGGGATTCACATGGCGAACCTTTGTTGCCGGGAAGGCATCTGCATTCACATCCATATTGCCTCCAGGATCGATATAAAGTGGCGGAATACAACTCAGCATGCGTGGAGGATTGTTTCTGGAAATCAGAAGCGCGTGCTGAACGTGAACTTAAACCTTTTGCCAAACATTGCTGGAAAGGAGTAATGGAGCTTGTAATTCCGATAGCTAAAGAAAATACTCATATTTTAACCATATATGCCGGGACTTTCAGAAAAGCCGGAGAAAAATTGAAATCTCCAATAAAATTATCTTCAAAAACACTGAAAATGTATAAAAGATTGCCCGTTTGGGATGACGCTAAGGTCCAATCGTATTCCAGAATTCTGGACCTTATAGGACAGGGAATTATTGAATATCTTAATCAGCAGAATAAAATTAATAATATCTCTTTCGGCTATGAAAACAAGATCAGAGAATATATTCAACGTAATGCGCATAAAAATATAAAGCTTGTAGATTTAGCAAAATTCCTATGCTTATCCCCGTCACGAACAAGTCATATTGTGACAAAATCTCTTGGACGGCCTTTTCAAGAACAACTAAACCACGAAAGAATGCTCAGGGCAAGAGTATTATTGCTTTCCAGTGATCAGACACTCAAAAATATCAGTACGGCAGTAGGTATAAATAATGTTTTTTATTTCAGTCGTCTATTTAAGACATTTTATGGAAAACCGCCGGCAGCATACAGAAAACAATATTTTGCCGTTATTGAAAAACCTTGAACTTAACCGGCTGCGCCGGGATTTTCAAGTAGGCCGGCTTTCGATGAAAGCGGCAAAGAGCAACATTATACGGTCTGTTAACGTTGCATGTCGTCGGTCTCATCGAGACGCGGCGCTACAAACGTGAGATAATACAAGTAACGTCTCCCATAAACGGCTCGTCGGAGCCTCGCCATCCAGAAAAAACTCCGCTGAAATATGAGCCGTGGAGATGGTGTGTAAAAAGTCAACAGCTTCGGTTGGTCCTTCGGTTGGGTTCTTCGGTTGGGTTCTTCGGTTGGGTTCTTCGGTTGGGTTCTTCGCTTGGGTTCTTCGGTTGGGTTCTTCGGTTGGGTTCTTCGGTTGGGTTCTTCGGTTGGGTTCTTCGG
>JBAYCO010000559.1:0-2832 GCA_041668685.1 Victivallaceae bacterium
GGCCTGTCCCGTGAACGCGCAGTCAAGCGAAAGATGAAAAATTGGCAAATCAAAAAAGATTTTGCAAGTAAAGTCGCCCCGCATAAACCAGTTATTTATATTAAATGAGCAGTATTGGCTTTAGCCGGCTTGGGCGCGTTTTTTTGTTCAGGCTCCGTTTTCCGCTCACTGTGTTTTGCCAGATAATAATCGTAGTCTCCGGGAACGCTGTTTATTTTGCCTTCGCCTTCAAAAGCGATTATTTCCGAACACACCCGGTTGAGGAAATAGCGGTCGTGGCTGACGACGATTACGCAGCCGTTATATTGGGCGAGGGCTTCTTCAAGGAGCCGCAAAGTCGATAGATCGAGATCGTTAGTCGGTTCGTCGAGGATCAGGAAATTTCCGCCCTGCTTAAGGATTTTCGCGAGGATCAGCCGGGCTTTTTCGCCGCCGGAAAGGTATTTTATCCGGGTTTTTATTCTTTCGTCTTCGAACAGGAAACGTTTCAGATAGCCCCATATTCCGATTCGTTCCTCACCCAGTTGTATAAATTCGCTTCCTTCGCCGATCTCTTCGAGGACGGTCAACTCCGGGTTCAGTTTCAAGCGCCCCTGGTCAATATAATTGAATTCCACGGTCTGGGCGACTTCCGCGCTGCCGCCTGTTGGCGGCAGTTGGCCGGTAATTATTTTCAATAAAGAAGTCTTACCGGTGCCGTTGCGTCCGATAATACCGGTTTTGCAGCCGGGGGCAAATTCAAAACTGAAATCCCGGATATAGCTGACGCCGTTAAATTGCAAAGAAACGTTTTTGAGTTCGACGACTTTGTTTCCCAAACGCGAAGCGGCGGGGATGACCAGTTCGATGTCACCGATCCGCTGGACATCGCTTTGAGCCGCCGCCTCATGATAACGTTTCAGGCGTCCGAGGTTGCGGCGCAGCCGGGCTTTGGGAGAACGTCTGACCCAGTCGATTTCCGAACGCAGGAATCTTCGGCGTTTTGCGTCTTCGGCGTTTTCCCGCCATTCACGTTCGGCTTTGCCTTCCAGGAAATCTGCGTAAGAGCCGTCGTAGGAATAAAGTTTGCCGTTATCCAGTTCAATGACCCGGTTGGCGACCCGGTCGAGGAAATAACGGTCGTGGGTTATAAAAACGCAGGTCCCGCGATAGTTTGCCAGGTAATTTTCTATCCAGCCGATAGTTTCGGCGTCAAGATGGTTGGTCGGTTCATCGAGCAGAAGCAGATCCGGTTCGCTGACCACCGCCGCGGCCAGCGCGACCCGGCGTTTCTCGCCGCCGGAAAGGGTGTCGCATTGGCGTTCCGGATCAGGAACGTTCAGCCGGGTCATTATTTCCTTCATGCGCTGTTCCGGGTTCCAGGCGTTATGGCGGTTTATTTCCTGTTCAAGCATGGCGTGCTCCCTGGACGCGAGCGGTAAAGTTTCATATTTATGGAGCAGGTTGATAAAATATTCCAGCCCGGCATGGATATTTTCATAAACAGTGCGGGATTCATCGAGCGCGAATTCCTGCGGGAGAAAGTTGATACGCAGTTTGCGGGCGTAAACGATTTTGCCGTCCGTGACCGTTTCCTGGCCGTTGATTATGCGCAGAAAAGTCGATTTCCCTGCTCCGTTGCGTCCGACCAGCGCTATGCGTTCGCCTTCATGCACGGTCAGGGCGGTATTATCCAGCAATTGTTGAGCGCCGATGGAAAAAGAAAGCCCGTCGGCGGAAAATATTACTTTACCGAGATTGTCGCCGGCCATATTGTAACCTGTTTGTGTTGATTAAAATTCGCTTAATATAGATCATTTCAGGGAAATCTCCAGTAAAAAACTTTATCATTATGTTAAAGAAGCTATATTAGCGGAAATTTAAACCCGAAAACGACAACGATAAAGATTATGGAACTTTTTGACACGCATTTTCATTTTTACGATAAAGGCCATACGCCGCGGGAATATTACGATTCGATCAAAATTCCTGAACTTAAATACCTTCTGGCGGCGGGCGCTGATTTTGAGGAAAGCTGTACCGCGCGGAAATTCGCCGAAGAAATAGATAACAGTTGTTTTGCGGCGGGAGTCCATCCGCATTCCGCGGCCGAATTTAAAGACATAGAAGTTTTCGAAGAATTCAAAGGCCATGAAAAACTCGCGGCGGTGGGCGAGATCGGGCTGGATTATTTCTATGACAATTCACCCCGGAAGATACAGCGCGCCGTCATGGAACGCTTTCTCGTTCTGGCGCTTGACTGGAAACTTCCGGCGATAATCCACCTGCGCGACGCCGACGGCAAATTCGACGCTTATGCGGACGGCCTGGCCATGATTGAGGATTTCGCGGCTGACGGCGGGCGTTTTGTCGTCCATTGTTTTTCGGGAACTCCTGGCTGGGCGGAAAAATTCCTGGAACTCGGAGCGTTTCTGGGGATTACCGGGATCGTAACTTTTCCACGCGCCGTCAATATACGGGAAACTTTACAGGTAATTCCCGGCGAACGGTTGCTGATCGAGACCGATTCGCCTTATCTCGCTCCGGTGCCGTACCGCGGCAAGACCAACAATCCGGGATACGTCATCAAAGTAGCCGAAAAAATCGCCTCCGAACGCGGCTGGACAGTTGAAGAAACCGCCGCGCTGACCACTTCAAACGCCTTGCGCCTGTTTAAGCCGACAGAGTATTGATAAAATTGTGCTATGAAAGTAATGGCTCACTCTTTTCGCAGGTTTAAATAGTAGCTCAAGCGTCTCGCTTGAGTCATGAACGGGCAGACGTCAACTGGCCACCGACACAACCGGGACGGTTGTGCTACTATCACGTAAAGCAGCACATTCAGCCTCAGGA
>JBAYCO010000560.1:0-2825 GCA_041668685.1 Victivallaceae bacterium
CGTTTCCGCCATAGTATTTCAGAACCTGGCAAAGCTCCAGCAAATCGGGCGGCAGCCGTTCAAGAATCAGGATAACGTCCAGGATCAGGAGCGGATCGGAATTCTGTTCGCTTTCGAGCGTTTCGATTTTTTCGATAACGCCGATATCCGGCAATGTTACGGTCTGGTTCAGAGAGTCCCGGCATTTGCGCCAGTCGCGGCATTCCGTCTGGCGCTGCTTGATAAGATCGAGGACTTTGCTTTCGATTACCCTGGCGATAAAGGTGCTTTCCCGGCTTTTTTCCGGATCGAAGCGCTCTATCACTTTCAATCCGGCGGTAACCAGTTCCTGCTCCAGGTCAGGCAGGTCGGATTCGGTAAGACCATATTTGCCGATAACTCTCCGGGCCGCGCTTCTCGCGATCCGTACCACTACCGGGTTGATGCCGGTATAACTGTTTTTGTTCATTTTTCTCCTTTCCGGGACGGGAAGGAGGTCGTGAGTGTCAGCCGAAAAAAAAGGACGCAATGCAAAGGCATATGAACATCGCCGTTCTTCGGCGACACTCACAACCACCTCCGCTTTGCGTCCGGTTTTGTTGTCGAGTATCCCAGGGCAAGCCCTGGATTTCGCGAAAATCCAATAGGATTTCCCGTAATTTTTCTTATGCTATTTTTTCAGTTATCTGCATCTGGATGGGCAGTCCGCCCCTGATTTCAATTTTCCGGATAAAACCATCTTTGATCCCTCCGAGCTGATCAAAAAAATCCGCCACCTTTTTCTTGAGGACAAAATCATCCCCGGTTGCCGAAAGGCTGTCGTTTGCCCCCAGTTTCAGGTCCCGTTCGATACTGGATTCCGGGGAGAAAACAAGTCTTCCCTTTTCCACCGTCAGGTTGTTGATGCGGCCATAGCCGACTTGTCTCATCAGTTCCACCAGCTTCCATTGCGGAACCGACAGCTCGTTTTTTCTCATAATTTTCACCTTTCATTTTTATGGTTTACAACCCCGCGCGCCGGGTTTGCGATTTGTGGCGATATTATAACTCATGGTTTGAGAAAAAATTTTATTTTCTAATGCATTTTCTAATGCGCTCCCTTTTATATTCCTTAATTGGCAACTAATTATCTCCTTGACTACTAAATGGTTGTGATGCGATAAAAAAATCATGAAAAAATGTGTTTTCTAATGCATTTTCTAATTGACAACCTCATCAGAAAACCTTATCCCGTGTTCTTTGCAGAAAAGAATTTTTAGCTTCAAAAATTTCCGAATGTGACGTAACTGCTGCTGGATATAACCGGGATCATTGCGCGTTGTTCCCCAGTATTCATCGTAACTCCATCCAGTTGCATTCATGAAGGTTTGGTGCGGCACCCATCCGTTTCCAATTTGATCATATAAGATGTTAAGAATTTTGGACTGTAAGCAGTGTATATATTTTCGCTTATAGACTTTTTTAAGCTTCCCGTCTACATACCACTTTTCAGTTTTCTCATCCGCTTCTTTATATATATGGCGCCTGGCAAACGGAAACACATACTGGATGGGGTAGTTGAATTCCGGGGTTTTATTACCGGCGGGAGTAATTTTTTCGGGAAGCAGGAATGGTTGGGGACGTTTGAATTCGTTGGAGTTCAGTACTGTTGCGATCGCTCCGACCAGGGCGCTGACGTCAAGCTGATAGACGACGATTTCCTTTATATCGATAAAAAAATAATCTCCGTTGCGCCGGGAACAGACTGCCCTGATCTTTCCGTTTGGAGACCGGACAATTTTCCGGATACGGCATTTTTCGGAACAGGGAAATATACAGACAATCGTTCCGGCAAGCTCTCCGGTGGGCTCCAGAAAATTTTCCTTGAAAACTTCAAAATCCACTGTGTTTTCAAGCATGTGCCGCCAGTTGTAAAGCGGAGCGGTGATCTTGAAATTCGCGTCGATGTATTTGAAAAACGTTCTTAATGTCATTCGTTTTTTCCTCTGAAAAAGTGAATCCGTCCCGCGCAATACAGGACGGATTCACCCCGAAAAAACCTTCCTTTAGATTTGCGCTTTTTTGTCCATGGCGTCTTCCAAAATTTTTCTCGCTTCTTTCAGTGCGCCGAAACGCGTACCCAGTTTGGAACTCTGGAGGAAGCTATGAGCTTCGCCGGTCGCGGCTTCCAGTTTGGCAAGGCGTTCCATTTCCGTCAGTTCCGGGGTAGCCCGATGCACCAGCTTCAGCGATTCGTAAACGCGTTTTACGTCTTTGAAATGCTCCGTCAGCGGGGCTGCTTCAAGAATATCGATTGCGTCTTTTACTCCATCCTCAAGTACTCGCAGGCGCGGATTGGCGAAGTCGGCTGACGGCACTTCCGGGACGGCCGACTTTTCAGGAGCGGGCGGTTCCGGGGCTTTGGTTCCAACCGGCATCTCAGGCTCCTTCGGTACTTCCGGGGCCTGCGCCTTTTCCGGTTCATTCGGCGCTTCCGGTTTTTCCGTTTTTTGGGGTTCCTTGCAGGCTTCGTCAATGTAATTGAGCAGATGCGACAACACCTGGCGTTCCAAGCGGGCATTTTCCTCGAACAATTCCAATTCCTTTATCCGGTTTTTAACGCCCCGATAAAAAGGAACATCCTCGATCGACGGTTCATTTTCCGCCGTTTGAAAGCCCATGTTTTTCAGGATTTCATTGACAATGCCGTTTTCGTCAAAAAAGATTTTGTGCAACATAATACGTTTTCCTTTGTTATTGGTTTTAAGTTGATCGGGCGGTTTTATGCGGCCCGTCCATACCGCATGGTTATTATTTCATAGGCGCGCCTCCGGGTTGTTGATTATGGAATTCTGATTCAAACGGAA
>JBAYCO010000561.1:0-2821 GCA_041668685.1 Victivallaceae bacterium
CATGAAATGGAGCGGCTTTATGCCGATTTTGCGCCTTGACGGCTGACCGTGACGAGATATTAACGTCGATTTACCTCCCTCTTACCTTTTTTCATACGTTTTCATTCTACTTTTGACAGAACCACAAAATATTTTCAGTATCTGAATATCATTTAAAGGAAATATTTCCTGCCCTATTTGGATAAGCTGATTATCTGTTCAGCAATTTTATCGCGCCACTTGTTCAACATGGTTATGGAGTCCATTTTAAAATCTATGGTATTGTGTTTATTCAATACCGGCATGACTTTCTGTAACTCCTGCTGTAATTTTTCAGCATCTTTAAGACCATGATGATTTTTTGCCTTTGCCGCTGCCAATTTGTCGGCAAACAACTTCAGGTATTCGTAATCTTCGACACCATCCCGGATCAACGCCAAACGCAGTGACGGCAACGGCTTGCTACCGTCAAGGTCGGGATAAAACCACATATGCACCGGAACCAGATTATGATATTTATCAAAAGGCTTCGCACATCCCCAATGCCAGGCGTTAATTTCAGAATTTAAAAATCCGCAAAGCTTATAATGCCAGGCCTGCCAGAAACAACTGCGCACATCGGAAGCCGGACCAGTAAAATCCCCCATCCTTCCATCGTTGTAAAGCCATATTTTCCGTCCTGGCTTATAGATGCCGGCCATATAAATTGCCGGAGTCAGCCAAACATCTATGAACTCCGCAAGCCGCGGTTCATAATGATCGATGAATATACCTAATTTGATCCCAGGAGCTCCTTTTTTGGCTAAATTCGCCAAAATTTTAATTTCCTCCCAATTATCATACGGTTCATCCCAAATTACAAAAAGAGTCCGGTCAAGATAATTTTTCCTTTTCAGGCGTTCATAAACCGCTTTAACATATTGCGGCCACAATTCCTGAAAAACAGCATCATTTACGCTTGGGGTATGGGTTTTGCTGAAAAACGGCGGCACAGGGTACATTTTCCCGTGACTTCCCAACTGAATTCGTGAATCCATCTGGAATCCGGCAAATTTGCGAACCGTGAAAAATTTTTCCAGAGCCTTGTCAAATCTGGTCCAATCGAATTTCAACTTGCCTTCGACAATTGTAAGCCCCGGCCCTGCTCCTAGAAAACGCGGCCCAACCTTATACTTGCAGCAAAGTTGCCGCATTAACTCTATTTGACTCTTTACTTCACCGGGACTTATTGACCGTCCGGCAATTTTGAAAAATTCTGTTATATAGCTTTTAATACCGAAAGCAGTTATGAAACTGGGCGTCGCCGGCAGGGCAAAATCATAAACACGCAATTTAAGCGGCAGAGAGGATACCAGTTTATCGTTTACTTTCAAATTAAGCTTGCCCCGATAAATCCCGGCTTTTGCATCAGCCGGAACATTAACAGTAAGCAAAATAAAATTGTTCGCAGCGTTTTCCCGCTTATAAGACGGAAGAAGTACGTCTCCATAACTTTTGCCGTATTTATCAATCGCATAAGCAACATATTTTATTTCCATCTGTGAAGCGGATAATTTTTCTCCATGGGCATTGACCAGATCTGACGCGCTCAAATTCAGTTTTTCAGGAATTTCAGCGCTTGTTATTCCCAGTTGTAAAGACTCTGATTCTCCTCGTGCCGCGCTTATGCTTAACTCTTTTATTTTCTTATTGTGTTCAGGCAGTTTTTCCCACGGTTCATAACGTTCCATAAAACTGTTCCAAACTACAATTCCTCCCTTTTCATCAATAATTTCCATATATGATGATTTTTTTCTGCTTATCCGGCTTTGTCCGTAGCGGGTAAAATTCAATGGCGGCATAACTGCTCCGGCAGATGCTGCCGGACTTTTTACCTTTACGGCTATCGGCTTACTGTTGAGCAATATTCTCAAAACATATTCGTCATGAATCGGATATTTTGCGAGAACGGATTTTTTAATCGCCAGGTAAAGAACATCATCGGTTATGGTTACAAGATAATCGTCCGGATAGGTAATTATCGCGGAATCACGTTTTGTCCCGGTAGGCCAATACATAAAATAGGCGGATCTAACGGGCGATAAAAGTATGTTAAACTGTAAATCATATCCGGCCGTACCCGAAAAACGCCCCGTATCCTTATTATTGTCGCTATTGAGATAAAAACACACCTGCGTGCGTTTTTTTGTGTCAATATTTTTGAATATTTCACTTTTTACCGCCCACACATACTTGTCATCATCACGGTAAAAGCCAAGTTGCTTTATCACAACCCAGTCGTTTTTTCTATTCCAAACCACCGGTACTTTTATTTCCTCAGCCAAAATGGGACGTGCAGTGATTAACAGGGCTGACAATAATCCTAACTTTAATAATTTTCTCATGATCAACATTCCTTGCCTGGGTTATTTTTTGAATTCCGTATTTACTTATTTTTTAGTGCTTTAAAGTTTTTCTCAGCGTGAAGGCAGTTCAACCTGAAGCTGATTCCCCTCCTTTACCTGACTGATAGTTAATATTTTACATTGTTCGTTCCAATCCCAGTTTTCAGCTCCTCTTATGTCGGAAGGCTTTTCGGAAAGATGCAGTTTTACATCATGTATCCTCTTATCCGGCATGCCATGATATGAACCTTTCCGGGCGCCGATCATTATCCTGATCATATCGCCCGTTTCAGTACATTCACAAATGGTTTCAGCAACCGCGCCGGTTTTCCATTCAAAGGATTCTCCATCATCTTCCAACAGAGTGAATGACGTTTTCTCCTCAGGGAATATCTCCCATATTATTTTTTCAGGAGTTTCCGTACCTATCGCATCGCAGATTTCCTGTTGCGGTATTA
>JBAYCO010000562.1:0-2819 GCA_041668685.1 Victivallaceae bacterium
GAACCAGTCAAACCAGCCGTTTGAATTGATGACAGCTTTTCGGCAGTCGTCAAAATCTCCGTCGTCGGCGTTTTCCAGCCAGTCTATCGCTGAATCAACCGCAAAATCATTATAGCGTTCAGTTCCCGGATTGAACCAGCGGTACGCGGCCCAACAGCAAAGCATGATCGCGAACAGCACCGCGATTACAACTTTCAGCAGTTGTTTGCGTTGTTCGCGCTTCAGGTCATTTGCGGCGTTTTTTCTACCTGGTTTATTTCTCATAGCGGCGCTTCCCTTACTTTGGTTTCATGATAAAATTAAATTATTCGAACTGTGCGGTAAAATTTAAGTCCGGTTCCACGTTTGTAGTACCGCTTTTAAGCGGAATCTTTAGAGACCTTATTCCGCCTGAAGGCGGTACTACAAACACGATTTTACATACAAATCTCCCGTTAAACGCCAGGTTGCATTTTTCCGGTTATATTGCCCCGTGGGGATTTCGTTAAGCGCCGCCGCGTGAAAACAGTTTCTGCAATTCCTTCTGAAAAGCCTTCAAGTCAGCTTCTGTGGGTTCGCCGGTATTTTTTTCCATTCCGAGGCGTCCCATCTGGTCAAGCGCCCAGTTGCCGGAAACTCCCGACGGGAATTTGACGCTGCCGTGGGCGACGGCGCCCGGTTTTACCAGTTTGCTGAGTTCGACGACGCATTTGCCTTTTTGACCGGCCGTATCCTTTTCCGGTTTGTCGGTGGTTTCCTGGTCTTTTTCCGCTTCCGCTTCTTCTTCGGCTTTTTCGCGGGCGGCTTCTTTTTCCCAGTCGACGGTGTCAAGGGCTGAAGCCATGAGCCGGATATCCAGGAAAGTCATCCGTTTATTGAATTTTTCTTCGATAAGCTTTTGGATTTCGGCCAGGGACAAGCCTTCGCCGAGTTTTTGCGCCATAAATTTTTTAATGTCATTTTCGCCGGACATCGAATTATTTCCTTTTAGTGAGATTTAACGATTACAAGTTAATTTATATAAAAATACACTGATAACGCTTAAATAAAACCCTTTTAATGATAATTTTTAATTTAATCCATTTGTTAAAAAGCCTTTTTAAGGTAGATTAAATGGTTTGAACAAATTTCAGCGCAACCGTTAAAATATACAAGGAGTTTGTGAATCATGCGCAGTGATATCATGAAAAAAGGATACGAAAGGGCCCCGCACCGCTCTTTAATGATGGCAACCGGAATCAAGCCGGAGGATATGGGAAAACCGTTTGTCGGAGTCTGCAACCCCTACACGAATATCGTTCCCGGCCACGCGCATTTAAAGAAAGTCGGCGAAATTGTCTGCGAAGAGATCCGCAAAGCCGGCGGCGTTCCCTACGAATTCAACACTATCGCTATTTGCGACGGCATCGCCATGGGACATGACGGCATGAAATATTCCCTGCCCAGCCGCGAACTTATCGCCGACTGCGTTGAATCCATGGGTAAAGCCCATCCTTTTGACGGCATGATCTGCATTCCGAACTGCGATAAAATAATTCCGGGTATGCTTATGGCGGCAATGCGTTTGGATATCCCGACCATATTCGCTTCCGGCGGCCCCATGGCCGCGGGCAAGGGACCGGACGGCTCCGCCACCGACCTGATAACGGTATTCGAGGGCGTCGCCAAACACAAGATCGGCAAACTTACCGATGCTGAACTTCAGGAACTCGAATGTTCTTCCTGTCCGGGAGTCGGTTCCTGTTCCGGTATGTTCACCGCCAACAGCATGAACTGCCTGTGCGAAGCACTGGGCATTGCGCTGCCCGGCAACGGGTCGATTCTGGCGATTGCTCCCGAACGCGAAGATTTATGGCGCAAATCCGCCCGCCGGATAGTGGAAATGGCGTTGGCCGGAGCTCCTGCCGCCAAAGAGTTTGCCACCGCTGACGCTTTTCATAACGCCCTGACTTTGGATATGGCGATGGGCGGAAGCACCAATACCATACTTCATACTTTAGCCGTAGCTAATGAAGCCGGTGTTCAGCTCGATCTCCATATGCTCGATCAGATCAGCAGCCGGACCCCGAATATTTCAAAAGTTTCCCCTTCCAGCCAATACCACATGGAAGATGTCCATAAAGCCGGCGGGATCATGGCTATTCTCAAAGAAGTAAGCAAACGCGGCCTCGTGAAAACCGATGTCGTAACTGTTTCAGGAATGACCATGGGCGAACAGCTTGCCCAGGCTTCCGAGCCGGACGGTACGGTTATCCGTAAACTGGACAATCCCTACAGTGAAAAAGGCGGACTGGCTATTTTATTCGGCAATCTGGCGGAAAAAGGCGGCGTCGTCAAAACCGCCGGAGTCGCTCCCGAAATGCTCATTCACCGCGGTCCCGCGGTTATTTTTGAAAGCCAGGAGGAAGCCTGTGACGGCATCCTCGGCGGCCAGGTAAAAGCCGGAGATGTTGTGATAATTCGTTACGAAGGCCCCAAAGGCGGCCCCGGAATGCAGGAAATGCTCGCCCCGACCAGTTACATCATGGGACGCGGTCTCGGCGAAAAAGTAGCCTTGATCACGGACGGGCGTTTCAGCGGCGGCACTCGCGGCGCCTGCATCGGGCATGTCAGCCCCGAAGCGGCGTCCGGCGGAATTATCGGCCTGGTCGAAGCCGGTGACATGATCAGCATCGATATCCCGAACCGCACCATGCAGCTTGAAGTTTCGGAAGAGGTTCTGGCTGAACGCAGAAAGAACTGGAAACCGCGCGAACCCAAGATCAAGACCGGCTGGCTGGCGCGTTACGCGATGTTCGCGACCAGCGCCGATACCGGGGCCGTACTGCGGATACCGGCTA
>JBAYCO010000563.1:0-2817 GCA_041668685.1 Victivallaceae bacterium
CAGTTAAAAAACTGCCTTACAGATACGTCTCACTTGACGGCCTGCCGTAAATACGGGATCCGCCCCGAAAAAGACTACATTACTTACCGTTCCGCTCCATAACCGGAGCCATACGATCCGTTACTAAAGTTGTCCGTGGGATAACGTTTATTACTACATTATACAACCCCCTTATGTTGTTAAAACACCCTTGCTTACCCTGAAAAATTATTGACTCATTTCAGGCCACATATCACTTCAACTGCAAATATCAACGGTAATCAATACCGCGGCTCCCAATTTCAAATACTACTTATTTCGCCAGTCGTTTGTTGTTTAGCCTTTTTTTGTGATGCAACTAACATCTGTTGGCTGTTTGATTTAAAACTTCCTTCAGAAAAATCACAGTAGATACTGTGAACTTCAAATCCCGTATCACGAAGTAATTTTTTTAATTCTGAACATGTATAGAGTCTACACCCCTGATCTCTATCAACAACTTCGTGAATTTTCTTTCCATGTTCAAATATGAACCATTCTCCAAACATCCTTTTGGACATATTGTCTATCCATACTCGACTGATGTATTCTTTGTTTCCCTTTCTGATACGGTTTTCTTTTTCAGGCCGGTTAAGAAAATACTCTCGATTGCCCACTTGTAGAAACAGCAAACCATTTCGTTTGAGCGACCGGTTTATGTTCAACAATGTCTTTGCATTGCCTTCATCAGACAGAATTCCGAAAGAACAATCCATACAAATCACAGCATCAAATAGTTGTTCTCCAATCAACAGAGGCAGATCGCACATAGACCCTTGAATAAATCTGACTTGTTCAAGGTTTCGGGTACTCCGAATTCTTTCCGCTATTAACAATAGCTCATATGAAAGATCAATACCAATAACCTCGTAACCACGGCTTGCCAATTCAAAACAATGCCTTCCGTATCCACAACATAAATCCAGTATTCTTGCCGGAGGTTTCAATGGCAGGACATTTTCGAGAAAATCCGCCTCGCCCGGAGTAGTTTTATCATCAACAAACTTACGACTGTTAAAATATTCAATATTGTATTGTTCTTGTATTTGCATAACAGCCACGTATTCCTCTTGATAAAGTTAATTTCCCTTAAAAATCAGATTTCTTAAGTTGTTTTATCTTTTTTTATTTGTTCTCATCGTTATTCCTATTTCTTGTTTTTCTTTTCCCAAAAACCTAAATTATAAAATTCCCAGCCAGCGGATTTGTTTTGGTAGAGATCAAGAACGATACATATTCCCAACGTGAAATTCTTAGTTTTACCACCTTGACTTACAGAAAAATCATAAAAAGCCCTACTGGCTTTGAAGCCAGTACGACCAGTTAAAATAAATGCTGTCAAACGGGTAAATTCCCATGGCGATAATTTCCCTTCATTAAGAACTTTAAACAAACGATTGGTTTGTTTTAAAGTTTTCGCCTCATGAGTAAAATAATGTTTCCCTCCAAAACAGTCGGGACGTTTACTCAATTCGGTATATTTCCTCTGGAAAAGCACAAGATTTCGGCTATCAAGATTTTTTAACACTTTTTCTGCGACAGCCATAATCCGGGTTTTGGCAGCGTCATTTACTTCCAACATCTTAAAGTGGCGTGGCGTCCAGTAATCCACAATAAATACGTTTAGCTGTTTTTTCCCATCGGTTTCAATAATCACTCGCTCGGTAACATTATGCTTGGGAGCGGTACTGAATTGAATTTCAATTCATAACGCTTCATCCCTTTAGCGGCTCCCGCTATTTCCCGCCTGGCATTCAGGTTTCGGGCTTTTATTGTACCGAGGCTTTCCCGGTCTTTGACGAACCAGTCAAACCAACCATCGTGGTCAACGATGTTTTTGCGGCAAACGTCAAAATTTCCCCGGTCGGCGTTTTGCAGCCAGGCGACCGCCGAATCAATTGCGAAATCACCATATTTGGGCGTCAATTCCGGCTTCAGCAGACCATAAATCACCCAAGTGCAGATACCAACCGTAATCAATACTGCGGCTCCCAGCTTCAAATACTGCTTATCCAGCCAAACTTTTGTCGTTTTATCTTTTGTATGAACATGCCTGTCGATCATAAGTAATTTTCTCCATTTTGGATTCAACCTTCCTATAATTATTTTTCCACTGGCACCACAATTCCGCGCATAATGATGTTCTGGCAGAAAGCGAAGATCAGGAAAGTCGGGATTGCCGCGATTACCAGCGATGCAAAAATCACTCCCTGTGAACCGTTTTGCTGCAACTGATAAAGCCACGGCATCAAGGTCCACATTTTTTGGTCCTGACAAATCAGTAATGCCATCATGAAATTTGCGTAAGCTCCCGTAAAGGCATTAAGCCCAATCACCGCCAAAATGGGTTTGGACAGACTCATGGTAATCTGCCAGAATATGCGGAATTCCCCGGCTCCGTCAAGTTCGGCGCTTTCATAGAGCTCTTGAGGCAGCGAATCGAAAAAACCTTTCAGCAGAAAGATCGAATAACCGTTGGCGATTCCCGGCAGAATAAGCGCAAAAAACGTATTCAGCAGATTGAATTCGCGCAGCATCAGGAATACCGGTATCTGGGTGACCATCGGGGGGAAAGCCATAGTCAGCATCAGGAACAGCAATATCTTATATGCCGATGGCGGTTTGTACCGGCTTAAGGCGTAAGCCGCCAGTGGATTGATGATCAGCGCTGACAGCACGGCCAGAGAGCAGTAAATCAGAGTATTGAGGATTCCCCGGCCGTGCAGAACGATATATTCAATAACGCTGATATAATTGCGTTTAACGTATTCCCATCTCAAGGCGCCTGTATGTTGCTTA
>JBAYCO010000564.1:0-2811 GCA_041668685.1 Victivallaceae bacterium
AAAACAGCGTTACGAAAAACAGCTTAAAACGGTTTCTTCAAGCGACTTGAAAAATTATGGCGGAGCAGTTTGGAGCCGGGTAAGCCTGGCGGCGATGAAAGCGGAAAACGCTTTAAGCAACGGTGAATGGTCAAGCTCCGTTGACGCTTATGAAAAAGCCCTGCGCAGTTTGCCAGAGGCTATTTCCAGTGTTAAAGGCGGGGTGGAATTGCAATGCAAAAAGGAAGAAGCGGAAAAGCTCTGCGAAAGCACCTTGGCTTTCGCAAAGAAACTGTATGATTCCAGCCGTCTGCTTGACAAAAAAGACCCGCGGGCGCGTGAAAAATGTTCGGTGGCAATAAAGGCACTCGGCGATTTCATGGGATCCGGTCATTATTGTTATGTAGACGACGAGGCGAGGACACGCTTAGCTGAACTGAAAAATGAGGCGGAAACGTATCTGAAAACCTTGTGGAACGGTCCTGTTAAAGATTGGCCTTGGACTATTCCCGGCCTGGGCATGAAGTTTGTTTACGTCATTCCGGGTAGTTTCATGATGGGCTCGAATGATGGAGACAGTGACGAAAAGCCTGTACATCGGGTAACAATCAGTAAAGGCTTTTGGATTGGCAAATATGAAGTAACTCAAAAAGAATACCAATCTATCATGGGCACTAATCCAAGTCGTTTTAAGGGGGATAATTTGCCAGTGGAATGTGTAAATTGGAATGAGGCTGTCAAGTTCTGTGAGAAATTGACAGAGCGTGAACGAACAACTGGTAGTTTGCCATCAGGATATGAATATCGTCTGCCGACGGAGGCTGAATGGGAATTTGCTGCCCGCGGGGGCAATAAGAGCAAAGGTTATAAATACAGCGGGAACAATAATATCAATAGTGTAGCATGGTATAAGGATAATGCTGGTGAAAAGGCGCATGAAGTCGGGACAAAATTGCCGAATGAACTCGGTATATATGATATGAGCGGTAATATCTATGAATGGTGCTTTGATGACTGGCATAGTAGTTATAACGGAGCGCCAAGTAACGGAAATCGCTGGGGAAATGGTATAGGCCCTAATCGCCGCTTACCACGTGGAGGGGGATGGTATCGTCATGCTAAGGATTGTCGCGTAGCAAATCGTGGCAACTATTCGGCCGGTAATACGCTTGTTGATTTGGGTTTTCGTGTTGCCCTTATCTCCAGTTTAAAATGATAGACGTTGGGACGTGAGAAGTAGGATGTAAGACGTGAGCAGTAAAAGAGAAATACAAAAATTTAAAATAATTCTGTTATAAATGATTTTGCCAAAATAAGTGTTTGCACCGTGAGCCGTGGGAGGTCAACCGCTTGAAAGCGGGACTGCAAACAATTTCGTAACACGTAGCACATAACACGTAAAACGCTTTTATCGCGTGAGATGGATTGAATTTCGACGAATAGTAAATAATTTAAAGACTAACCAACAAATGGAGATGCTATGAAAGATTCAGTCAAATTGGTGTTAGGGTTGATTATCGGGTTGGTGTTCGGAATGTCTGTTTTCGGGCAGCAGACCATGATCGACCGTGCCGTAAGCAATGCCGCCGATAAAACCATCAACGAACTCAGCGCGTCGCCGCAGACCGCGGGAATCAAAAACATCGCTTTCCTCGGCCTGAAAAGCGACAAGGCTTATTATTCGTCATTGTTCCGCTCCGCGCTGGCGAAGTCGAGCGGCCGTTTTTCTTTTTATACCCGCGATGAAAAATTATGGGACAGACTGGTCCAGGAAATTGAATTCGGCGAACGCCGCGAAGACATCATGCGCCGGGAATCAATCCAGAAATTCGGCCGGGTTGAAGGTGTGCAGGCTTTGATGTACGGCAAGGTGCTGGAAGCGAAAGTCGATAATAACGGCAATGCCGAATTCAGGGTTTCCCTGCTGCTGGCCGAAGTTGAGACCGGACGTTTTATCTGGGGCGGCGTAATCGGCGGGCACGCCCGCAAAATCGTCGAAACGGAAGCGGTTCCTTATGATATTCTGCAGGCGGCTATTGACGCCGGAAAAAAGCTTAATGATGATTTGATGCTGAAGAAAGCCGCCCTTCCTGAAGCTAATGTTTTTATTCTGCCGTTTCTCGGCCAGGGCGGTTCCGCTCTTTATGACGCGGTAAGTTCGCAACTGGTGCAGAACTTCGATTCAAAAATACATTTTTATGCCAATCCCGATAAACTGGATGTCGCTCAACTTGACGATATACAAAGCGACATTAAGGGCAACCTGCCGACATACACCTCGAAACAGTTGACGGAAATAATGAATAAACTGCAGAAGGCGTACAATATCAACCCGAAGGCGGTATCCGGAGGGAAATACGGCAAAGACCGGGTTAACGCCTATTTGCAGGGAATTGTTACCGGCTGCCATATTGACCGCTTAACGAAAGCCAGAATGCTTTCGTTGAATGTCCAGTTGCGGGATTTTTCCAATAACCGCCTGCTCTGGAGCGCGAATGTTACCGGTGAATATCAGGCGCCAGCAAGCGCGGATGAACAACTGCGGGGATTTTGGGAAAGGAACAGGATGTGGTTAACTGTGACCGGTGGTATTATCGCAGTTTTTGTTTTAATTATCTTTATGTTCGGGACGGTTCGTCTGATGACCCGTCCGAGGTAAGCTCTTGCAAAATTTGTATTTTGCAAGGAAATTTTAAGTTTTAAGGAAATACAAAAGCACAAAAAAATAAAATGATTTTGTCTGAAAAGTTTTAAAAATCAAGTTTTTCAAGGAGAAGCGGTATGAAATTCACTAAACTTTTATTGGCGATAGTCAGCGCAACGCTTTTGAGC
>JBAYCO010000565.1:0-2787 GCA_041668685.1 Victivallaceae bacterium
CAGCCGCGTGATTTCATCAATTCATATCAGCTCTTTATCGCCATGGGACTGCTGGCGCTCGGAATTATCATAGCCCATCCGCCTATGGCCGCCCCGGCAACTAATTTCGCGGTAGAAGGCAGTCCCCCGGTACTGCCGATGCTGTTTGTGTTTGTCGCCTGCGGCGCGATTTCCGGTTTTCACTCCCTGGTGTCGTCGGGAACCACGTCCAAACAATGCCATAACGAGCATGACGCGCTTTTCATCGGCTACGGCTCAATGCTGATTGAAGGTTTGCTGGCGGTATTCGTGATCGTCGCCTGCACCGCCGGAATCGCTTACGGTTCCGACGCCGGTGTCGAAGCGTTTTCAAAACACTACAGTTCATGGGCGGCGGCTCAGGGATTCGGAGCCAAAATCGGCGCATTCATTAACGGTTCAAGCAATATGATGACCTCATTCGGACTGCCCCCGGCAATAGGAAAAACCCTGATGGGCGTATTCATCGTTTCATTCGCCGCCACCACTTTAGATTCGGCGACCCGTATCCAGCGCTACATCATCGCGGAAATGGCGACTATGTGCAAAATGCCGTTATTCGCCCATAAACATCCGGCCACCTGCATCGCGGTAGGCAGTGCGTTCATCCTGGCTTTCTGCGAAGGTTCCGGCCGCGGCGCGTTCAAGCTCTGGCCTTTGTTCGGGGCTCTCAACCAGTTGCTCGGTGGTTTGGCGCTGCTGGTCATAACGGTTTATCTGGCCCGGAAAAAAGTAAGCTCCTTATATACGGCCATTCCAATGGTTTTCATGATCATAATGACCGGCTGGGCGATGTACTACAACATAAAGGGGTTCGCCAGCCAGAACAATACGCTTTTACTGGTCATTTCCCTGATAATCATGCTCTTTGAAATATGGATGGTCATCGAGAGCATACTTGTCCTGAAAAGAGCCTACAGCAGTAAAGAGTAACCTCTCGAAACGCACGCGTTTACGCGGGACTTGATATTTAATCGTCAAAATACAAATTGCTTTTTGACTTTATCATTGCAATTATTTCCGCTTCATATTGTGAAGTGCATGGAACCCATTTCGTCATAACCATACCGCTGCAATTATTTTCACAGAGATTTTTTCTCCATTGCCGGATTATTTCCGGTTTTTCTCCGGGCGCTCCCCATATTTCAAAACCTTTTGAGCACAGGCGCGACATAATGGCCGGATCTCCTTCACCTTCATAACCCCAGAGCATTTTCACGATATCGCAAGGCAGAGCATCCTCAATCAAACTATGCTTTTCATTAAAAACCAAACCGCGCGGATCGATTCTGGAATCACGCCATATTACAGTACGCAATCCCTGTTTCGCAAGGCCGTTCCTGAGGGTGCATATTGCCTTTTTAAATTGTCCGGATGACCGATCATGGTCCTCATCCATACCGATATGGAAAAAACGCGGGGGGGCGGCAGACATCTATCAGTTCGTTAATCAGTTCAAAAGCCGGTTTCCAGTATTCTTCCGTATCAAAAATATCCCGCCCGTCAACGATTTCATTGTATGGATAAAACCATTCGTTATGTCGGAAAAAACGACTCTGTGAAAAATTTAATTTCGGTACGACTTCAATTCCGCTTTTTTTCGCGTAAGCAGACAGTTTTTCCAGATGTGACATCGGCGCCGTATAATGCCGTTTAAGTTCAGGGTGGGATTTGTATTCCACTCCGTCGGCACAATCGATGATCAGCATATTCATCCCTGAAACAGCCATTGCATCCACTATTTTCATGGCCGTATCCGGTTCAAAAGGTTTTTCTTCTGATTTGCTCCTGCACCATTTCGGGTCATAATGGCTGATGTGAAGCAGAAGACCGCGAACCGGAAATTTATGGTCAATACTCATTTTACCGTATTCCTTATTTTAATAGATAATTTCCAACTCCATGCCGCGTAAAAAAATATCCTGCCCGTCAGTTAATTCATCTGCGGATAATTTTATGTAATTATTTAGTCCTATGAAGTTGCTTCCTCCGAAAAAAGTTGAACTTTTTTCAGACCTACTATTCACTTGATTCATTTTTTGCTTGCCTCCTTTGTTATTTTACCATTTTTTGTGCAAAATGCAATTTACTTTGAAAGAATTATTGACTTTTGTCGCTATTTTTGCTAAACTATCTATAACAGGTTCGTAATTAACTGATTCGGAGGGAACTCCATGGGACATGGCAAAGCACCTTTCCATTCCGGGAAAAGTAAAAGCTATTACTGTCCTTTCGGTAGATCCTGTGTATTCCTTAACGGCGAAGCGCCTGAAAGGATTCTTGCCGAACGAGACTATCTGAGCAAACGGGTTGATGAACTCGAATTCGCCATGGACATCGGCAACCACCAAGCCCTTAAGCTTCAAGAACGAATCAAGGAACTTGAAGATACCAACGCTCAGCTTAAAAACGACCTTTCCGAAGCGCTCCAAGCTCCTTTTAATAGATACCCGAAAAAAGAGCAGCCTGAAAATCCAAAGAAACGCGGTGCGCCGATTGGTCATCCGGGATGGTTCCGCGGCAATCCTGAAAAGATTGACAAAACCATTGATGTTTACCTTGATGTCTGTCCGTTTTGCGGGAGCGAAGATATTTCGCCGTGCAACCACACAACGGAGCATATCCAGGAAGACCTTGAGGACGGCAAACTTACCGCGACATGTTTTGTCCACCTCTACTATTGGTGTGGAAACTGCAAGAAAGCTGTTCACGGCTGGGGAGAAAACGAAATCCCCAACGCTTTCATCGGTCCCGATGTGAGAGCTAAAA
>JBAYCO010000566.1:0-2772 GCA_041668685.1 Victivallaceae bacterium
GAGCGCAAAGGTCGCGGTGCGAGGCCGCACTCGCGACTTGTCAGCAAAAGATCAAACGGAAAACCGGAAAGTTAACGGCTCTGAACTGACCGGAACGAACCCCGAAATGTGAGTTCTATAATTCGAGCCGGTAAAAGCGTTCGTAGTACCGCCTTCAGGCGGAAAGCGGAACCGTTATTTTCGTGTGCAATTCCGCTTAAAAGCGGTACTACAAACACGTAATTATTCCTGAAATAGTTTTGCTTGGCGCCTTGGCAAAAAACTGATAAGCAGTTCAAAAACAAAAACATTGTTTTTTTGTTTTTGAAATAGAGACCTCTTTTGCTTTTGATTGAGCTGTCAAGTTTTGGAGCGTATAAATAGCGACTAAGAGGAGCGGTTTATGCCGTGGAAAAACTTTACTGCGATTGAAAAAGCGGTACGACATTGGTGACATTAACGATTTCTGCGTTCCGTTACAGATTTTTGAGAAGAACCGTTTTTTTGTAAAGTCGAAATCATTAAATCAGCGGCAAAACTTTGGCGTCGATATCGGCTTCATCCTCGCTGACGTCAACTTTAAACAAGCTCCAGGTTTCGCGGTTTTCTAAATATTCACCCCTGGCAACCCGTTTCAGCGGCGAAAAAGTTTCCATTTCAAGAAAACCCGGCTTCGTGAAATATTCGGCGTTACAATTGTAATCCGGATATTGCGCGCCGGGTTCATAAGTCTGTTTTTTGACAAACAGATCGCCTTTCAGCGCGTAGGCCGCCCAACCCTGCTTATTTAAAATGCCGAACTTCTGGCTGGAATCAAACCTTGAATCTTCCCGGAACTGAATGTATTTTGCGCCCCAGGTAAAACGCGGATCGTCCATTTTAGTATACTGCCATAGAACCAGCGGCCGGGCCGGGGCAAAAGATTCATTTTCCCCGGAACCGTGGGGAACATAGGGTTCCTGCGGAATTATCGCCCTGCCCTCCGGCGCCATGACAGTAAGACACCAGGTGGAAAATTCCAGATCCCAATAACCGGTATTGAATATCTTATGGGACAGTTTGACTTCACTGCTGTCAGCGTCAAGCTCTATTTCGATGATCTTTTTCAGGTTATTGGTGTTTTCCGGCGGGCAGTCCAGAATTACTTTGCGGCCTTCGCATTTATAGCTGACCGGTGTATTATCGGGAAAATACGTCCTCGGCATGACTTCCGGCGCGTGCCATAAGCGGTGTCCGCCGTAAATTTTCCATTCTTCGCCACCGGTCTGCCCCAACTGTTCCGTAAAATTCTTCAACAGGTTTTGCCCTTCGGTAAAACCGTAAAAGATTATTCTGGGGCCGACATCCAGAGTTATTACCAACTTTACCTGATCATTGATCAGCTCAAGGCAATTATTCCAGCCGCCATATGAACATTTTTGTATCTGCATTATTTACTTCCTGTTATTCCGATTGATTTTTGTTATACTGTTTCAGGTTGGATTTTAAGCTTTTATCTTGTACTCGATTGCGGCTCCAAGTAGCGCCGCGTCTCGATGAGACCGGCGACATGAAACGTTGTCAGGCCGCATAACGTTGCTCGTTGCCGCTTTCATCGAAAGCCGGCCTACTCGGCTACAGTACAGATGTTAAATTTTCAGATTAATACAGTAAAAAATAGACCGGCTTTGTTTTTTTTCAAACGCTTATTGCGCTTAATGTCTGGCAAATAATTTTTATGCAACTATAATATTCCATATGCAAATTTTAAGGAGCGATTATGGAAATAACATGGCTGTCACAGGGTGGTTTTCTATTTGACGCCGACTGCACCAGGATCCTGGTTGACCCGTATATGAGCGACTGCCTGGAATTCAAAGGGCTGAAACGGCTTGTGGACTTTCCCCTGACTTTCGAAGAACTTCACCCGGACGTACTCATCTGCACCCACGACCACCTCGATCACCTCGATCCGGGAACCGTAAGCGAGATCGCCGCTTTATATCCGGAATGCCTGATTGCCGGGCCCGAAAGCTGCTGCCGGCATTTCCGCAAACTGGAAATCCCGGAACAAAGCATCAAAAAACTTGAACGCGGCAAATGTTTCGAATTCAACGGAATAAAAATCACCTCAGTATTCGCGCGTCATACCGAACCGGAGGCGACAGGACTGGTAATCGAAGCAGACGGGAAACGGGTATATTTAAGCGGAGACACGGAGTACGATAAAAGACTTGCCAACGATTTCACAAAAGACTGCGATCTGCTGCTTATTTGCATAAACGGCAGGCTCGGCAATATGTCGTTTGAAGAAGCCTTAAAGGCGGTTGCCGACATAAAACCCAGAACCGCGCTGCCAATGCATTACGGTCTTTTCGCCGAAAATACCGCCGACCCTAAACCTTTCATCGCCGGATGCGCCAAAACCGGAATAAAGTCTTTTGAGATGTTTGTCGGCGGAGGGTTCGAACTGTGAGGAATCCGTTTTTTTATTGTGCCTGCGCGCTGTGTCTGCTCCTGAATGCCTGTATTTCAACTTCTTACAGGGGGAAAAACCTGCCTCCCACCTCGGAGCTTGCGATATTTTATTCCAGCGCGGAAGTTCCTAAGGATAAATATATCCCCATGGGTGAACTCAAAGTCACCGCCGACACCTTCTGCTCCAGCGAGTCGATAATCAAAAAGATCCGGTGTGAACGCGCATTAATTCTTGCCGGAATTTGAGCATTTAGTTCTGCCGGAGCCGATACAGTTTTCTTCCGGTCTTCTTCCGGTATTTTTCAGTGTTCTTGTAATTTTCTTGTTTTTCTTTGA
>JBAYCO010000567.1:0-2768 GCA_041668685.1 Victivallaceae bacterium
AACTATTCAACCCTGGCGTTCGCGTCCATGCTCGGCTGTTTCCCCGCCGGGACGCTTTTTGGTATTCTGCTGGCTTCCGTACAACGTTCCGTTTCCCTGCATATCCGCGATCAGATTCTTTTCTGGGGCGCAATCGGCTATCTGGCGACCGGACTTATTTTATATCCGCTTGCCCTGTTCAATATTTTTACGGCCCCGTTTATTTACATGATAACCGCCAACGTATTTATTATCGCTATCGCCCTGGCCGCATTCAAGCTCAGGCGGGCCAGGACAATAAAGTATAAATTTCTGATTTTCGCGCTGATTCTCACGGCGGTCAATTTTGCCCTGTTTCACTCTGAAAAATATGTCGTACGGCAATTTTTCGCCAACCGTTATCCCGGATGGAAATTCGTAAAATCATATCTTACCCATCACGGCCGCATATCTGAATTCAACCGGGACAAGAATTTCATGTTCTTGAAAAATGACCGGATTTACCAGCGCATTCCTGACGACTGCGAACTGTATAAAACCACCGCTGTCCCTTTTTCTCTCCAGCCAAACAGAAAAAAACTGCATATCCTTGCCGTCAGTCCGCCGTTTTCCCATATTCCCCCATTATTAAGCGCCCTGCCCTACGTAAGGAAAGTAACCATGCTGGCTCCGGGCCGGGATTTCATGCCGCTGAATATTCTTCGCTATTTTTCTCCGTTTCCCTCAAACAAGCTTGAAATCATTGATTCCGACACCGGCGAATACCTCAGGAAAGGCAGGAAATTCGACCAGATAATCTGGTTGTTCCCGGACCGCCGTTTCCTGAATTTCGACTCCCTGGTAAAGCTGTGCGCCGCAAGCCTCAAGAAAGACGGCGTCCTCGCGCTGCCGACCAGCCTGATAATTATAAACAGCGCTCAAAAATCCCTTAAGGAACTTTTCAAAAACAGAATTTTAATTCCCGGCAAATCCAGTGTTTACGCTTTCAGCAACTCCCCGCTGTGCCGAAATTTGAATATTCTGGAAAAGCGGCTGGAAAAACTGGACGACCAGGAACCCAAGCTCTTCCCGGCGGGGACTTTTTCCATTCTCTATTCAATCCCCGGAAACGCGCCTGTTACCGATATTCCGCTTTCAAAAAGCTTTTCCGAAAATCTTTTGCTGCAATCCTTTGTCTCTCAAAAAATAAACTTGAGCCATATACTGACAATACTGGTCGTCGCAATTTTATACGGCGTTTTACGTTTTTTTATTTTGCGCCGCAAAAACCTTTACGCCGCAACCGGGATTTTTGAAAACGGTTTATGTACAATGCTCCTTATGATGCTCCTGACCGCTTCATACGCTCTCTACCAAGGCGAGTTCTATTACAATTTCGGGACAATGCTGGCGGTCACAAGCGGCGTCCCGGCGGGCATCTTTCTCAGCCGCTTCAAACTGCGGCGTTCCGCCGTGCTCCTTTCCGTCATTCTCATTTTTCTGTGCGTCCCGCAGGCTCATGAGTCCTATTCCTTATTTATTCCGTTCATAGCCTATCTCAACTTTTTATGCGGCGGAATAATAGCCGCCAATATTTTCAATCAGAACCAGGACTCAGGTTTTAAACTGCAAACGGTTCATTTTTCGGCATGCGCCGTCGGGGCCGCCTTAGTGTTCATGCTGATGATAATGCATTTCAATATCGTCAGCGCCCTTTGCATCGTTCTTTTGTTCAGGATTCCGCTGGTCTTTTCCAAAATGGCCCTGGGCAAACTCGACATCAGGGAGGCGGTCAATGGGTAAACTTTTAATTACACTATACATGCTTATGCTGCTTGCCGGGCTATACGGACAGGGAATGCCGCAGCCGTCCTATCATCTGGAAAAGCCGTCCGGGCCGCAGGTGGATTCCATTCTGGCCTCCGTCAACGGTGAGCCGATCAGCCTGCTGGACGTGATCTATGAAAGTTCGTACAGCGAAGCGCGTTTGTACGCGGTTTATTCCAGCAGCGATATTTTTCAGGAAATCCAGAAACTGCGCAAACGGATCCTTGATGAAATTATCGACCGCAAATTAATTCTGCTTGAATACAACGCCAACAAACCATTTGAGGTACCGCGCCAGTATGTTGAAAACCTGATCGATGAACTCGCCATGAATTTCGGCTGCACAAACCGCGCTGAACTTGTGGACAAGGCCAAAGAAGCCGGAACCACGGTCGAGGAATTGCGAAAAAAAGCCAATATCCAGGTAATCACTCAAATAATGATTTCCAACTACATATATACCGTCGTAAACCTGACGCCGCGGGAAATTCATGAATATTACAAGAAAAACATAAAGGAATTCTCTTCGGCTCCGCAGATCAGGCTGCAACTGTTGCTTATCCGCCATGACCGGGAGGATTTCGAACGGATAAAAACAGAACTCACGGAAGCCTTTAAAAAGCCCGACGGGAAAATATTTACCGGGATGGTGCGGCTCTATTCAAGCGGTCCGGGCGCAATGCGCGGCGGTGATCTCGGCTGGATAGAGTGCACCGAACTGAGACCGGAATTCGCGAAAGCCGTGAAAGGCAGGAAAACCGGCGAAATAGTCGGCCCGATAAACACCGACGAGGGAGTTTATTTTTTACGGATAAATGAAAGAAAAGACGCCGTAAAGGCGAATTTCTCCAAGATGATCCCCGAAATCAAAGAAAAAATAGAGGGTGAACGCAGGAAAAAAGCTTACGACGCCTATATCGCCAAGCTCCGCAAAAAATCCGTCATACGGTATTTCTTTTAATCAGTTATCAGTTATCAGTTAT
>JBAYCO010000568.1:0-2762 GCA_041668685.1 Victivallaceae bacterium
GCAACCAGTTTTCCGCTTCCGCCGAGGCGTTCAGCCAAAAGCAAAGTTTTCCCTCCCGGTGCGGCGCACATATCCAAAACCCGTTCCCCGCCTCTGATCAAAGGCATACAGGGAGCCAGGGCCGTCGCCGGATCCTGAGCGTAAATTCTGCCGTGTTCAAATAAGCCCAGCCGGAAAAGCTCTTTCGCCTCACTTACGGAGAAAAAGTCTATACCCGACGCCCAGTCAAAAGCCGGCAGCTTGAGGGCTTTTACCTGTAGAAGTTCCTCAGCGCTCAAATCCCCGGTCGGACGAAAAGTCAAAGGCGCTTTGGCAAGCAGCGCCCCGCTGATTTCGGCTAATTCGTGCAGGCTGAAACGCTTTTCCCAGCGTTCGCGCAATATTTCCGGGAAAAGAGACAAGGGGTTTTCAAGCGCTTCCTTACGGTATTTATCCGGATCAGACCTGAGAATATTGCGGAGAACCCCGTTTATAAATCCTCCGGCCGATTTGCCGTATTTCCGCAGGGTTACGGCAACCGCGACATTGACCGCCGATTCTTTCCCGATCCCGGTCTGGAAAAGACATTGGGTCAACGCCAGCGCGAGAATGTGCTGATAGCGCGGCTTGGGAGGCCGGGCGCACCTTGAAGCGATAAGCCGATCAAGCAAAGTTTTGTAACGGAAATATTCAAACAGAAGGCTCGATACGGGCGGCCGCAATTCAGACGGCGTATCCCGGTCAAGATAATCATCGATACCGGTTTGCGCGGAACTCCATTTTGTCAGTCCGTCAAGCGCAAAGTTCAATATTCGTTCGGCAGTATGTTGGTAAGGCATTGTACAGGTAAATGTTTTTCACTTAATCGCCCAGGAACTTGTCCTGGAGCCGATAGTTGCGAATATAGTCGGCAATGGAATCCTTGAGGCTGGTTATTTCCTTATCATAACCGAGCGCCCGCAGTTTTCCGATTTCCGCTTTTGTGTAATACTGATAACGGTCCCGCAGATTTTCCGGCATGTCGATATATTCAATATTCACCGGTTTTTCCATGGCTTCGAACGCCGCGGTTGCCAGCGCATTCCAGGTTTCAGCTCTGCCGCTGCCGATATTGTAGATACCGCAGGCGTCTTGATGTTCAAGCATGAATAAGACCATATCTACAACGTCTTTTATATAAATAAAATCACGCATCTGTTCGCCGTCGGCATATTCTTTGCGATAGGATTTAAACAGCGCCATTTTGCCGCCGTCGGAAATCTGTTCGTATGCCCGGCAAACAACGCTGCGCATGTCGCCCTTATGCATTTCATTGGGACCGTAGACATTGGAAAATTTCAGCCCGGTTACCGCATCCAGCAAACCGGTATTTTTCGCCCACAAGTCGAAAAGCTGCTTGGAATATCCGTACATATTCATCGGGCGAAGCTGTTCGAGCTTGCTCTCGTCATCCTCATAACCCAAACTGCCGTCTCCATAGGTAGCACAGCTCGAAGCGTAAATAAAACGGATTCCGTGCGCAACCGCAAAGGACGCCAGTTCCTGGGTGTACTTGTAGTTGTTGTCAACCAGATAAGCAGCGTCTTTCTCCGTAGTCGCCGAACAAGCTCCCATATGGATGATCGCATCGATTTTTTTATCGTCAAAAGTACCGTCCTGAATCATATCGCGGAAATCTTCTTTTTCTTCGTATTCCGCAAAACGCAAGGCACGCAGGTTTTTCCATTTTTCAGAAATTCCGAGGCTGTCAACGGTAATAATTTCATCAATGCCGCGCCGGTTAAGCCCCCATACGATACCGCTTCCTATCAGGCCGGCGGCTCCAGTCACTATATACATGCGTCCTCCTTATTCCTCATTGTTGACATGAGTAAAAGTATTAACCTGTTGACGAGTTACCCTCTTAAGGGGAGTCCCGCCGGTAAGCAGAGAAAGCGTCAACATGGCGGTATAATTGTTTTTCTTTTCGCCATCGGTGTTACGCGTTACGTTTTGCGACAATTCAAGCGCGGCTTCCCAGCAATGCAATTGTTTTACCAGCCTGACCTGTTGCTGTCTGAGATAACCGGCCTGAAAGTCATAATACAATTCATATTCCGCCCGCATTTTCCGGTCCGGCATCAGCGGGATACCAAAACCAAAACGGATATTTTCACTAAGTTCCGTATAAACCTGATCAAAAACTCCTCCGCCCTGGATTTCCGTAAAATTGCTGCCCATAGAATAAACAGAATGGGTTTTATAAGGGTTCTGCAGGACATAGGACATAAATATATTTATATCCTCGGTAGGCTTATAATTCGCGATCACTTCCCATTTATTCAGCCAGCTGAAACCGAGCCCTTTGGATTTTCCGCCTTCTTCAGTGTTTTTCTGAATACTGTCATCCCCGGAAGCGTTAACCGAAAAAAACGTCAGGAAACCGAATTTTTTGCATGGATAGAAATAAGCTTTGGTTACAAAATCACCGATATTGCCGAGTCCTTCGGTCGCCTTGAAATGATAATCCCAGTAATTTTCCATATTGAACCAGTTATAGATGCTCCCGCTGCTATAACCGCCGCGCCTGGTTTCAATTCGGTTCCTGAGTCCCAAACGGATAAAATTCTGTTCTTCAATCCGGTCGATTTCATCGAAGAAATACAAATGGTCACGATCGACAGTAGGTTTCGGGATAAAAGTATAATTCAAATATGGTTCAATAACATGCCGTATGCCGTCAAGCCGCCAGTAAGCGTTACGCACATTAAGCCAGGAACGACTTATTTTTCCCGTCGCCTCCA
>JBAYCO010000569.1:0-2759 GCA_041668685.1 Victivallaceae bacterium
AAAATATTCATTAGAGTACGATGAAAGTATTTTGCCGTTTCTGATGAATGCGGGCGTCAATCCCGAATTCGGAGCCAGGCCGATAGTCCAGGCCGTCCAGAAATATATTGCCCTGGCGATAATAGTAGCAAACAAAAACTCGGGGATATTGAAAGTGAACAATAATCAATTAATTTTAATGTAACTTTTTCTGTGTTGCATAAGCGATAAATAAAACTATCTTTATAAGCTGAATATTTTATATTTTGCAATATTTTATTCAATTTTTAGTGGATTTTTTATGAATATGCCGTATAGTACATATTATACACCAATATTTAACGGAGACAATATCATGGATGATGCAGCATTGCTTAAGAAATTGGCTGAATATCGTGAAACTCACAATCTGACTCAAGCTGAACTAGCCAATCTTCTCGGAGTTACTCGCGAAAGCCTGCATCGCTGGGTAACCGGCAAAGTTAAGCTGAGAGCCAGTAATAAAAGAACAATCAAAAGATTATTGCAATCAAAGCCAGGCGCGGAACTTGATGAATTTGACCGTTTGACTTCAGAAATGCTTAATGAATGGAAATGTCTCGGCAGAAGCAATCGCCTGAAAGTTTTACAGTATATAGAAGAGATCAAAACCCCGGCGGAAATTGACAGACAGCAGGCAGATCAAACTAAAAAGTAGATGCCTTAAGCTGACTTTTATTCTCTGTAAAGTTTTTGCACTTGCACAATTTCCCGTTTTCGGTTATAATTTGAGCGAGTTTATCATCGAACTCCTCATCCAATTCGGCATAGGATATTATCGGTTCAAGCTCGCATTCGGAATTGTATTCTGTCGGGTCATCCGGAAGTTTGGCGCAACTGTAACAATTATGTGCCAGCCAGTCCATGAATTCCCCGGCATCGGGGAAAATTTCATTTAACGTCATTTTATTCAGTTCCTTTTTTTGTGATTTTTTATTATTCACAGAAAAACCAATCCAGGTTAAAAAACTCCAAAAGTGTAATCAATAAAAAAGCAATGACCGCCGCGAAAAATAAAAGCGCTGAAGTTTTTAACAGATCAATTGCCTTTTTTATCTTTTTTTCATGATACTCCTGCATGGCGTCTCCTTTTGGTCTGGTTAATGTTCACGGGAGTAAAAATTCTTCTTCCTCTTTGACTATTTCTTTTATCCTGGCAATGCGTTCGTTGCTGATTTGCTCACCCAGAAGGGTTCTGGCGGTATTGAAAATTCCCAGTTCCACCAGTATCTGTTTTTGCCCGGTTAACCAGCAGTCCAGTTCAAGTCCAAAAACATCAACTAACAGTGAATTCATATAGTCCTGAAGCGCCTGAGCTTCTTCCAGCTTGCAGGCGTAGGCAAATTCAAAAATAGCCTTAGCTATGAAACCGGTAAAACAGGCGCTGTTCAACAACAGTCCGTCATAACCGCGCCTCACCGAAGACACGCAGTTTGCTTCATTGCCGCTGAGCGTGAATAACTCGTTTTGCCGTCCTTTAGCGGTATTCAGGATCATGGCCGTTTTGTTGAGATCGTTCGAACAGTCTTTTACCAGAACGACTTCCGGCTGCAGGATAATCTTCCCGAAAAGAGGAGTCGGTGAAGTTCTGTTGATATGATAAAGGGCAATCGGCAGGGAACTTTTTTCGATCACTGAGAAGTATAATTCCTTCAAATATTCCTGCTCGATTTCAATCGGGGTAAACGGAAAACTGATAACCGCTATATCAATGCCGCAATCTTCAATGCGTTTAATATTATCAAGCATCACTTTGGCGGGATTATCCTCAATCTGCATTGACAAGAGCATGCGATCATGGTTATTTTCTACCACTTCCTTAGCCAATTCCATACGCATCGCATCGCTCATTAAACGGCCTTCGCCGTTAGGGCTTGCCAGGAAAACTCCTTTAATTCCAAGCCGCACCTGATGTTCCACCAGACGCGAAATGCCTTCAGTATCCAACTCCATTTTATCAGTGAACGGAGTAGGCACCGCCGACCAGACACCAGCAATATTTTCACGATTTAAATTCTTCAAAATTACGTCCTCTTTTTAATGATTTTAGTTAACCGGGCGGTTTTGTGCGGCCCACCCGTTGCCGCATCTTATTGGCTCATGGGCATGCCTCCGAGTTGGTAGTTTGGGTTATTTGAGGCGGTTCCAGTTCAAGCAGGAGTTGCAGGTATTCATACACATTTTTGAGTACCTTTGAATTCAAATAATTCTTATCCGTTTTTATATTCAGGAGATATGTGCTTACGTTCCTGATGCCTTCTTTTAATTTTTCGACTTGTTCACGTTCCGTCTGGCCGGAAGCGGAGTTACTTATGATGCCCAACAAGGCTTTCAGCAGTTTCTTCGGAGGCTTTTTCTCTACCCGGTCACCGGAATAATACCGGTTATCGGTTTTCGGCTTGATCCAGAAACATTTTTCGGCTATGAGAAGAGTTCCGACACATTTAAGTATCCCCCCTTTCAATCTCCACAGTAAAGCCTGTTCCGGGGACTTGGGTTCTCCCCAATGTTTTTTGAGTTTTTCAAAATTATATTCGGCGTAAAATAAAAGCGCCATAAGAGTGTCGTACATGAATACGGTCCTTTTTTGTAATACGGCATGTAAAAAAAAAGACGCAAAAAACAAATGGCGTTTAACCATTTGCATTTGCGTCTTCACTTAAAGGCTTGCCGCTCCAAACGGCTTCCTTCACGATCTGACAAAGCAGCTCGCTCTTATTTCAGAAGCGAGGCAATGTATT
>JBAYCO010000570.1:0-2754 GCA_041668685.1 Victivallaceae bacterium
ATTTCCGGCATCCGGTTTTTCCAGCGTTCCCAGAAGGTTCAGGAGAGTCGTTTTGCCGCTGCCGGAAGCCCCCAGAAGAGCCGTCCAGGAACCGCGCTCTATTCGCCAGTTTACATCCTGCAGTACCTTTACTTCCTTTTTGCCGATGAAATAGGATTTGGAAACCTGCCGCGCTTCAATATATATGTCGTTTTTTGCCGTCATTTTTATCCTCACTCGTTACGCAGGGCTTTTGCCGGGTCCAGTTTCGCGGCGCGCCATGCGGGGATTATGCCGCCGACCGTGCACAGAACTATAGTCACCGCGATTACGATCAGGACATCACCCACGATTATTTTTGCCGGGAGCCCGTCAAAATAATAAAATTCCGGCGGAAACAGGTTTATTTTCAGGACGGCGGAAGAAAAATGCAGAATGCTGTTACGCCAGTAGATCACCACAATTCCCGTCAAGGTTCCGAGCAGACTGCCGGCAATCCCGACAAACATGCCCTGCAGAATAAAAATCCTCATGACCGTGGCGGAAGTTGCCCCCAGGGCTTTCAGCAGGCCGATTTCCCGGGTTTTTTGAAAGACCATGGTAATCAGGGTGTTGGTAATGCTGAACGCCGCCACCAAAACAATGAAGATCAGCAGGAAGAACATCATATTTTTTTCCACCATCAGGACGTTGAGCAGGTCCTCGTTCAAATCTTTCCAGGTGCGCACCCGGGTCCCCGGCAGTTCATCCCGCAACTTTTCCGCCAGGACGTCGATGTCGTCGGGATTATCTGTCCAGCCGTAAACAGCAGTAGCCATCCCCCAGTCGAAAAGGAAGAGATCGTCAGCGTCGTCCAGGCTGATAAACATTACCGATGCGTCAAAATCCCGTTTGCCGAGCGAATAAATCCCGGCGACGGTGAATTCCGAGGGCAGATAGACTTCATCGGTTTTTTTCATGACAATCCGGTTGCCTTTTTTGAAATCAACCAGTTTGAGAAGTTTTTCAGGAGAATGGATAAGCACTTTGTTGCCGAGCTGGAGCCCAAGTTGGGAAGCGGTGTAGCGACTGATAACAATTTCGTTTTTGCGGAGTTCGAATTTCCCGGCGATCAGCATTTTTTTGATGTTCATCTGTTTGTCGATCTGTTCGGGATATACGCCCATTATGTATTTCGGCAGGAGCTGCCGGTTGTATTGCAGCAGGGCCGGGGAATTGACGATTGCGGCCGGTCTGGCGTGATGGGCTTTTAAGGCGTCGACGGCGCGGTCGGGCTGAATGCATTTATAATAAGGGCTGTCGATCTGGACGTGAGCGCCGACCGCGAGGAGTTTTTCCCGCATCAGGTCGGTAAAACCGGTCATAACGGCGAGCACCACTATAAGCACCGCGACGCCTAGCAGTACGCCGATCACCGAAATGCAGGTGATCACCGAAACCGCGTTCCGTTTGGGCCGCAGATAGCGTCTGGCCAGAAAAAATTCAGTTTTTAAGTTCATACAGTGTTTCCAACAAGTCTACTTCTGATCACTACTAATAAAAATAACTTTTGCATCTGCAATAAATTCATACTATAACTTCACTTCCTGTTCAATAATCCTCAGCGTCTCAATCTTTTCCCGGCAGATCGTTTCGGTAAAATCAAGCATTTCCTTTGCTTCTTTGGTCCAGTAAGTTAATTGTTTTTTACTTACTGAAAACTCATTTTCACTCATGTAACGCGCCCCGATATAGGCAAGATCCAGTTGATTGAATAATTCCTGCTGTTCCCTGGTTTCATAAGGCAGAACTTCTTTTATCCGGTTATCAAATTTTGCCGCGCGTTCCCTTAAAATTATTAACCGGTGTTCATAAGGAATGTAATGACTGAAAACCATTTCTATGGTTTTATAACATATTTCTATTGTTTGCTGCAATTCAAAAGAAGCTTTTCTTAAATCACCTTCCGCATTGGCAATTTGAGAATATTTATAAGAAATATCCGCTTGTTTTTTCCATTCTCTAAAATCTTCTTCGGCAATTTCCCGTCTGCGGGCCGGGGACATATTTTTCGGGACAGACAATTTATATTTGCCGGAATCATACAGGATTTTACCTTCGCGTTTTATATCGGTAAAAAAGAACTGGTTATCTGCAAGTTTTCTATTCACAAAACCGATCTCTTCAGCGATCACCTGTACGGAAATTTCGATATCATCGAACAATCCCGACAATTTCGAGCGCAGCGCATTCCGGGTGTTAGTATCTGAACTTATCGCCAGAATATCATAATCACTCTTCGCCCCGGTAATTTTGCCGCGCTTTTCCCGGTAATTTCCCCGGGCATAAGAACCGTAAAGAATAATGATCTCCGCTTTCCCGGCATCGATTATCCGTCGGGTTATCAGTTCCAGTTCTTTAATCTTGCCGCCAGGCAAATAAGATAATGTTCCGCTTAAATCAATCATTTAATTTCCCAAACTTGAATTTCATAGTTTACGATAGGCGCAAGCTGATAATTTACAAGCGCAAATGAGCCGGGAGAACGCTTTTTGTTTATTTAAGAAAGGCATAAGGTGCGCTTATGAAATGCAAACTTGCCAGAGATGCTTCGCGTCATATATTTGCAATCGCTATAAGCGCATTCAAAGCATATAGCTTTATCCCTTTTTTGTAATCGGTCAGTAATCACGCTTCAATTTTTGCAACCTCAAAACGAGGTTTCATAGGAGTTGAATCCCGGAGGGATGATTTTACAGTAGCCATGGGTGTAAACCCGTGGAACAAAAGATTTAA
>JBAYCO010000571.1:0-2745 GCA_041668685.1 Victivallaceae bacterium
ACATGGCTTAATGAAGGGACATGAAAAACCTGAAATGCGCAAACAGGCGGACGAAATCGATGAGCTGTTAATGCTGGTTCTGGGTACAGATAATAAACGTATGCCTGAACCTCAAATGCGGGGTAAAAAACCACAGCATGGACAATGCCCGATGATGGGCAAAGGACCTCAAGGACCCCAACAGGGACAATGTATGTGCAAAGGACCTCAAGGACCCCAGCAGGGACAATGCCAGATGATGCGCAAAGGACCGCAGGGACCGCAAGCTCAAAAACCCGGTATGATGCATCACTGCCGTCGGGGCGGAAACGAAGCAAGAATGCTTAAAGCCTATCTGGAAGAAAAATATCCTGAGGATTTGAAAGCAATCAAAGCCGCAAAGAAAAACAGCGATGAAGCCGCCAAAAAAGTTATCGACACCTTCAAGAAGCTGGTTGATAAAGCCAGAACGGAAATGAAGGCGGAAAGAGAAAAAGCAATGGCCGATCACAAGAAAGTCGTTGAAATGATCGAGGAATACAAAAAGAGCAAAGATGCCAAACTGGCTGAACAGATCAAGGCAAAACTAGGCGAATTCTTCGACAAGCGGCTTGAAGGCATGAAAAAGAAGCTCGAACGTGATTCCACAAGAATACAGGAAGAAAAGGAAAAACTCGAAGAATTAGCTAAGAGCAAAGACCAGGAAATAACCAAACAACTGGAACGAATAACTAAATAATCGTAACACACACAACCGGCATCTCCTCCCCGGAGGTGCTCCGGTTGTCAAATCAAATTATGCAGGCCGGGGGCGTTACCAGCCTTCGGAAATTACCGGAAAACACAATTTTTCCGTGAATTAATAAAGGACTAAATGAAAAAAAGAATTTAATATTACCGGGACCTCTTTCTCCTCAATAAATACACTCCATCCTATATCCCGGAAATGTTAATTCTCCCCCGTCTGCAGTTTTAGAGCAGGCCGGCTTTCGATGAAAGCGGCAAAAAAACAACATTATACGGCCCGTCAACGCCGCATGTCGCCGGTCTCATCGAGACGCGGCACTACTAAAACCACTTTTTTATCCTGTCGAGTAAAACCTTAAAATTTTTACGTGCTGCGTGTTAAGAAAAAACACAGATTCAAAAAAATGATTTTGTCAAAAATGATTCTGTCAAAATAGCACTTAACCGTTCCGAGTAGGCCGGCTTTCGATGAAAGCGGCAAAGAGCAACATTATACAGCCGGTCAACATCGCATGTCGCCGGTCTCATCGAGACGCGGCGCTACTAAAAAACACTTCATCCCGTGTTAGTACAACGTTCAGCTTATAGATATTTTATGTTTTTTGAAGACTTCATCAATAAAGTTTTCCGCCATTAATTCCATGCCCCTGGCGTCAGGATGAAGTTCATCCGGCAAATACTCACCCAATTCAGGCCCGAATACTTTTAAGCCGTCAACATAATAAATGTTTTCATCGCCGCGTTTCCTGAATGACTCCACCGCTTTTTTCACATCGTTCCGCATGCTGACAAGCGTATTGCCGACCATACTGGGGTTTTCTTCCCTCGGAGGGCTGTAAATCGGTGAACAAAGCACCAGCGGGGTAGTTTTATGTTTTTCCCTGATAATGGCGATTGTACCAATCACCGCGGCAGGAAATGTACGCGGCGACAAATCACCGCCATGCACATTTATACCGAGTTTCAAGGAAATAAAATCGGCATCCATATCGCGAATCAACCTGGCAATCATCGAGTCAACTTTGCATTGCCCACCGTAGCCCAGGCAGATCATATTCAAGTTCATTTTTCTGGCAACGATAGCCGGCCAGGTCATTGCCGGGGAAGTCGCGCGGACACTATGGGTTATCGAACTACCGTAAGTGATCCACTTCAGCCGCTTGTCTTCAAACTTTTCAAGAGAAGCGCCGTCATCAAGCTCAATTCCATGAACAGTTATTGAATAAGATGGCGCCAGCCATAATTCGACAATTTTCATTCCGGCGGGAAGAGAATTGAAAACAGCATTATCGTTTTCATCGAGAAATTCAGTCTGGATAATTTCATTATCTATACACAAATCAATCTGACAACCGGGAGGCGCAACTTCATGCCCTCCGCCAATTACAGTGCAATCGACCTTGAGGGTTTCAGAATCCGTTTTCAACAGCAGCCGAACGCCGGAATTTCTACCGGCCTGCTCATGAAAATCATCATTAGGGAAAAGGTCTTTATCCTCGTGCGGAATCCGCCACGGAGTCACACTGCCGTTATTTTTCTCAAGAGAAATCACTCCTTCCCATAAAATACGGGAATCGTCAGCTTTAATATACATAAATATTTACCTTTTGCTTATGCACAACAGACATAATATCTGATGATAATATAAATTGACGCCGCTATCATACTCAACGTCGTAACCGGCAAACCGTAACGCAGAAAATCCTTAAAACTCACCTGGAGCCCGCTTTTCTCGGCAATCCCAACGGTTACCAAATTAGCGGCGGCCCCGACCAGCGTACCGTTGCCGCCGAGACATACCGCCAAAGCCAGCCCCCACCACATCAATTCCCTGGCGGCCGGCGCGGCAAATGCCGGAGTCGTCACCAGAAACGCGGCGACAACCGAAACAATTGCGGCAGTATACGATACGTTATTCATAATTGAGGCACATATTCCGCTGATCCACATTACCACCAATACCGTTGCAAGTATGTTCCAGTCTTTGGTGCAGGCAAGCAGGGAACCGAATTTCCCCAT
>JBAYCO010000572.1:0-2738 GCA_041668685.1 Victivallaceae bacterium
AAAGAGCAACATTATACGGCCTGTCAACGTTTTATGCCGCCGGTCTCATCGAGACGCGGCGCTACTTGGAGCCGCAGTCAAGTTCAAGATAAAAGTTTAAAATCCAACCTAAAACAGTATAAAGCGAATATAAAAATATGATCCGCAAATTCATAGATGCTGATACGGAACGAGTTTTGGAAATATGGCTTGAGGCCTCCGTAAATGCTCATAATTTCGTAAAACGCGAGTTCTGGGAATCCAAGATCGACGACATGAAAGAACTCTATCTGCCCGGCTCAGAAACTTATGTATATGAGGAAAATGGCGAAGTCAAAGGTTTTTTTTCCTTAGTTGATGAAACTCTTGCCGCGCTGTTTGTCGCTCCGGACCGCCAGGGACAGGGGTGCGGGAAAAAACTTATTGCCAAAGCAAAAGAACTGCGCCCCGCTTTAAAACTCACGGTCTACTCTAAAAACACAAAAAGCGTTGATTTCTATCGGAAATGCGGTTTTAAAACAGTAAAAGAACAGACAGATAAACATACCGGTGAAACAGAGCTGATGATGGAATATATACGGTTTCAGGTTGGATTTTAAGCTTTTATCTTATACTCGATTACGGCTCCAGGTAGCGCCGCGTCTCGATGAGACCGGCGACATGAAACGTTGTCAGGCCGCATAATGGCGCTCATTGCCGCTTTCATCGAAAGCCGGCCTACTCGGTTGCTGTCCGCGATACGTTATACGTTTCGCTTGCGTTGACCGAGGAGCAGGACGTCACGCAACTGTTCCTCGGTACGGGCATGCTGCCATAAAGCGTCAAATTTAGGATGCTGGACAAGTTGGGCTATCGCGGCCAGAGCCTTCAAATGCCGGTTACGCTGGTCACGGCTGCCGGCAAGTACGAAAACAGCCTTGACTTCATTGTAATCTTCCCCGAAATCAATGCCCGCTTCGGATTTAATTATGAATAACTTGAAACAGTCTTTATGACTGACAATTATATGGGGAATAGCCACCATCGGCGAAATCGCCGTACAACTTTCCTGTTCGCGCTCCTGGAGAAAAGCAAACATTTCATCCGGTTTAAGGTCGAGTTCCTCCGCCAGTTGCGCCGCAATTTCATGAAACAGCTCATCCGCCGTCATAGCTTCCTGCGCCATGATCACCGGCGCTCCTTCGATCAGTACGTCAAAATCATCTCTCACCAGATTATCCCGCTGCCGCAGGATATCGCTCAACTCCCCTTCCAGCCCGTGCGTATCGAGCCGCTTGTTCGTAATCCGCCCGATCAAATGCTTCAACGCCGATTCACGGACGACTTTGCGCCCGAAAAACAAATACATCAACAAAGCGAGGCCGATAAGCGCCAGGGAAATTTCCACCGCCTGAAAGCCCATTTCGATTATGATAAAGACGAAAACAATTACGTTTGCGAAAGGCAGCCACGGGTAAAACGGCATCTTGAATGAGGGCCGGTAATTCTGGATCTGGCTTTCACGAAGAATTATAACCGCCAGATTAGTCAGCACGTAGGAAAGCAGTATTACCGTTGACGCGACTTTTACCAGGGTGGCAAGGTCCAGCTGGAGAGCCAGAATGATAAACGCTCCGGTAAAACCGATAGAAATGATCGGAGTTTTTAATTTGCCGTTAACCCGGCCAAGGATTTTCGGCATCAGTTTATCCCGGCTGAGAGCCAGCGGATAGCGTGAAGCGGCCATAATCCCGGCATTAGCGGTAGTGACAAAAGCCAAAACACCACCGGCGGTAATCAGATAATAGCCCAATTTGCCGTAATACATGCCGGCGGCGTCAGCCAATGGAGTCAGGGATTCCCTCAGTTTTTCCGCCGGCAGTACCCCGATAACGACAATCATAACCAGAACGTAAAGCGCCGTAACCAGCACGATTGAGGCCAGCATTCCCAACGGAATATTTCTCCGGGGAGAAGCTATTTCCTCTGAAACGCTGGAGACTTTTAACAGTCCCCCGAAAGAAATGAAAACCATCCCGGCAACCGCAAAAACCGTCCTGCCTCCGCAGCCTTCATTAAAAAACGGTTCGAAATTCGATATGGCTACATGCGGCAGCCCCGCAAAAACAAACAGGCCCAGAAGCAGAAGAAGCCCCATTACCATGACAACTTCAAATATCGCCGCCGCCTTGGCGCCGATTATATTTATCCCTATAAACAGTAAGGTCGCCAAAAACCCGCCTATGGTAACGTCAAGACCCAAAATGATATGCGTAACCTCCGCCAGACCGAAAAGGGCAAAGGCGGTTTTCAAAGAAAGGGCAAACCAGCTCAGGCACCCGGAAATAGTTCCGGCCAGCGGCCCTAAGCTGCGTTCAATATAATAATAATCCCCTCCCGAACGCGGCATGGCGGTGGAAAGCTCGATAATAGCAAGCATCCCCGCCAAGGCAAAAATCCCGGCAACCATATACGCCAGAAAAACCGCCGGGCCTATCATTTTGAACACCACGCCGGGCAGGATGAAAATACCGGAACTGATCATGGCTCCGGTCGCAATACAAAAAACATCGAGTCCGCTTAAAGTTTTTTTAAGGTCTTGTTTCAGCATTTCGAAATAATCCCCTTTCTCGGTTCAGTAACTGCTTTATAATTACAAAATACTTTAAGAACGCCGGATATTCAAATCCGATTTGAACTAAATCCGCTTTGCCTTTATATTTGGATAGTAACAGGTAAACGGAGACCAATATGGCAACCATGGATTTTTTCATTATTAC
>JBAYCO010000573.1:0-2719 GCA_041668685.1 Victivallaceae bacterium
AAAAACTCTCGGAAGGCAATTACTTTTTCAGCGATATTAAGAAGGAAGGCATTCTCCTTTACGACTCGAAAAGAAAACAACTCGCCCGGAAAAGAAAACAGAACCTTGAAGAAACCCAAAGACAGGCGCGGGACTATTTCGATGAATGGTTTGAAAGCGCGGAAGGATTTTTAAAGGGATTCGACTTTTATATTAAGGAAAAAGATTATAAAATAGCCGCCTTCTTACTTCATCAGGCGGTAGAACGTTTTTATCACACGGTCTCCCTGGTTTTTACCGGATATAAACATAAAACGCATGATTTGGAAGAATTGGGCAATGTCGCTTCCACGCTGAACCTGGAATACAAAAAGATATTTCCCCGGAAAACACGGACCGAAGAACATCATTTCATGTTGTTACAGAAAGCCTATATTGATTCCCGCTACAAAAAAGGTTACAAAATTACTCAAAAAGAGCTCGAATATCTGGCAAAACGCGTAATCAAACTCCGCGATCTCACCGAAAAAGTCTGCAAAGAAAAGATAAAATGTTTTGAGACCTGTTTGTAGTACCGCTTTTAAGCGGAATTATCCGGCTGATTAACCTTGCCTGTTCCGCCTGAAGGCGGTACTACAAACATATAATTACTCGGGAAGCCGGAACTTTCAAGCAGGCCGGCTTTCGATGAAAGCAGCAAAAAACAACATTATACGGTCTGGCAACGTTGCATGTCGCCGGTCTCATCGAGACGCGGCGCTACACCACTTTTTATCCTGTCAAAATAACAAATTTAAAAAATGATTCTGTCATAAAAATGAGTTGCGAGTTGCCAGTCCGGCGACCGGCGCTCCGGGCTTACGGCCTCCCACCAATTTCCAGATCTATATGATCTTTTTCCCGGCTTTGGCGCGGGTGCGGTATTTGGCCGGGGAAACGGCGTAGTACTTCCTGAATAAATGATAAAAACGGCTGAGGCTCTGGATGTTCAGGTCATAGGCAATCGCGAAAATTTCTTCGTCGGTATCGGACAACTGCCGCGCGGCATGACTCATGCGCAACTCATTTATGAACTCGGTGGGGGTTTTATTCAGATATTTCTTAAAGGATTTGCACAGATGCTCCTTAGTGCATCCGGCCAGCTTCTGCATTTTTTTCAGTCCCGCGATAAAATTCTGCGGGTTGCGCATTTTTTCGCACAGATCTTCAAGCCAGTCGGGCACCTGCCGCTCCGAAAGCAGATTCATTTCGTCAATAAAAAAACGTGTAAAAAGTTCCGCCAGAATTATCTTTATTTTTATCTTCTTGTAATAAGGATTGAGCATTTCCGAGTTAACCGCCAACATGCGGTTACACAATTCCGTAAATTCGGGTCCTTCAAGCAGAAAAATCCATGGCGTCACCGGGGCGGTAAACTGCTGGAGAAACATGTCGTTTTCCAGGTATTCGCTCAAGGTCAGAAACAGTTCAAGGCGATAGGCGAGAATTATTATCTCGCACCGTTCCCGCTTATAAGGTTTGAAAAAATGCAGGTCGGTCGGACGGACAAAACAAATATTGCCGGTTTTCAGGATATTGCATTCGCCGTTGACGTGATGCTCTATTCTGCCGCTCAAAATAAAAATTATTTCAGCAAAATCATGGATGTGCGGCAACGTTCCGGAAACCGGCAGGGAATGATAATTTATATTGCCGCCGCTCGGTACCAAAGTCGGTTTGCCGGATTCATTCCAGACAATCGAATGATATGAAATATCGGCCCCGATCTGGGTATTAATAAAGGTATCTCTTTCAAATTCCTGATGCTTCATAAAAAATCACGACAAATTTATTTTACAAAATTATAAATGTTTGTTATATTAATATAGAGCAAAAAATAATAAAATAAAACAAGAAAAAAACGAAATTGCGTAATAAGCTATAATCAGAGTTATACATAATAAAGTGCAGTTTTCTCAAGAAAACAGCAAAAAAAACAGGAGTTTGATCATGGCTAATTTTGAAGAACTTAAAAACGCAATAATTAAGGGCAAGCGTGATGACGTCGTAAATTTCGTAAAAGAATACTTAAAAGGCGACAATGACATCAATGCAATTATTGACTCCGCGATGATCCCGGCAATGCGCGAAATCGGCGAACGCTTCTCACGCAACGAAGCTTACGTCCCGGAACTTCTGATCGCGGCCCGCGCCATGCAGGCCGGACTTGAAATCGTCGAACCCCTGCTTGCGGAATCCGGCCGCAAATCCCTGGGGAAAATAGCTATCGGCACGGTCAAAGGCGACCTCCATGATATCGGCAAAAACCTCGTAGCCATCATGCTCAAGGGCGCCGGTTATGACGTTATCGACCTCGGCGTCAACTGCGACATCGCCAAATTCGAAAGCGGCATCGAACAAGGCGCGGATTTGATCGCATGCAGCGCCCTCCTGACCACAACCATGTCCTATATGAAAGAAATCACCGAACATTTTAAAGATAATAAAGTAAAAGTTATCATCGGCGGCGCTCCGGTAACTCAGCACTTTGCCGACGAAATCGGCGCTGACGGCTATAGCGACGACGCCAACGGCGCGGTCAAGCTGGTTGACACCCTGCTGGCGAAAAGCGCATGAGTAAATGCTTGTCAAATTCAACAATCATGAAATGACCTTGAGCGGAGCCGGGGAAAACCTCGGTTCCGCCTTAACTGCGGCCGGAATCCCCATTGACCTGCGCTGTTCCGGCAAAGGCATCTGC
>JBAYCO010000574.1:0-2717 GCA_041668685.1 Victivallaceae bacterium
CAAAAAGAAGACGCTATCGTTAGTAAAATTGAAGAAAAACTCCTTGCCGAGCTTGAAAAACTCGCAAGCCGCATCGGCAAAAACGACAAAAAACTGCGCATGGCTCAAGGCGATCAAACCGTCAACCGTACGATCGGCAGGATCAAGGCCAAATACACGCGGGCATCGAAATTCTATACCGTCGATTTTGACCTTGCGAGCAGAACGTTAAGCTGGAAACGCAATGACGAGGACTATGAAAGCGCGGCGGAACTTCACGGCTGTTATCATTTGCGCAGCAGTCGCAAAGATTTGAGCGATGATGAAATCTGGTATATCTACATTATGTTGACCAAGGTTGAAAGCGCATTCCGATTGCTTAAAAGCGATCTTGGCCTGCGCCCGTTTTATCACCAGAAAGAGACGCGTTGCGACGGGCATGTGTTCATTACCGTGCTGGCTTACCACCTCCTGCATCATATAGAATATTCGCTCAGGGATGTCGGACTTGATCTGACGTGGAAAAAATTGCGTCGTTTGCTTTCTACGCATTGCTATACGACAATCATCGTCCCCACTGCCGATGGGAAAGTACGCAATATTCGCCGTCCCGGCGCTCCTGATGAACTGCAACGCAGCATATACGGCAAATTGAACATAAACCTCGCTGACTTGCCGGTAGTCTCAAGTACATTTGAAAAGATGATGAGTTGACGTTGTGCCTGTTTTTCGCGTAAGTACCTGGCGGGCAACAATGTTTTTTTTAGGCTGCGGAAGTTGGGCTAGAGAGCAACCTTTTGCACTTCTAAAATATAACACATCTTGTCAACAGTCAACGCACCAAAGACAAAAAAGCCGGAAAATGTCCGGCTAAATAGTACATATTTTAAAAATCTTAGTCTTTAGGTCTGCGGTAAACTTCATCATCTCCAGTTCTGGCATTTTGGTCGTTCCGATTTTATTCAGAACCTGCTCGGTGTTTTTACCAATTTCACCGATAGCTTTAGCATTTTTCTGGATGATGTTATCAAATGTTTTTGAAAATCCTTCACTAACCCCGTCTATGGAATCAAGCATTGCGTCCTTGAGAGACATCTTGCCGGTAAGCACATTCCAAGAATCGGCAACGGAGCCATACACTAACCAAAAGTAATATTTTATTAATTATAAGATAATTATAGCTTTTCTGTTTGCAAAATATGGCTCTTAGAGCTATATTTTAAGGTATTTTTATTGAAATAAGAAAATTAAGTCAAAATTATACTGGTATTTATCGCAGAAAAAAGATTAAAAAATAGCTCTAATAACGGGTTTTGGTGGATTCTAAATTTGTAAATATTTGCTTATAAAACTATTATGGATATTCATTAATGTATGGCACCGTTCAGAAAGCACCGTTCAGAACAGCACCGTTCAGAACATTCATTAATGTATGGCACCGTTCAGAACACCGTTCAGATAATGTCTTTTTTATTGCCTGAGTTTCTTTCATTTTGTTTTTTCCCGTTGTGCCGTTCCACTACAGAATTGATTATTTTTTCGACTTCGGCACGTTCGCCATCTGAGAGGTATTTTTTCACAGTTTTCAGTCCGACAAGGCCGAATTCACGGCAAAGGAATTTGATGTCAAACTCGGCTTCGTCAGCCTTACGGAAGTTTCCGTTCAGCATATGCCGTACCCAAGCATAGACTTTCAGTTCAAGGAGCGATTGAGGGCTTGCCATCTGCTTTCCAACCTCAAGTTTGTAAATTTCTTTAAAGAACTTATGTCCGTTGGCATTACAGTAATCAACGCCGTTTTCGCTAATAAATGGTTCATCGGATTCCGGCACGTTCACCAGATAATCAATGTCCAACGTATTGCGGCTGGAACCAAGGGCAACTAATGCCCGTCCTCCGATCAAGATTTTTTCGTTTATATTCATTTCTTTCAGTTTCCTTTCTTCTGGTTTACAATACATAACATGTTCTATTATTAGAGTTTTTCAAATGTAAGAATGCTCATGTTAGCATATTGCGTTGGGAATTTAAGGGAAAAGATGTTCTATGCCAGAACCGTACCTTTTACAAGGTTCTCTTTCATATCGCACAGAACCGCGAAACCAACGAACCATCCGAAAGATTTTCTTAATACAGCGTCCCGCGTTCAGGTGTTTTTAAACTTATTTTCCCTTCCCGGCGTGAATTTTTCTCTTTTCAGGCTATATTAGTTTTTTTCGCGACATATTCAATAAATAAACGGAAAGCAGAGATGAGCATTTATACGGAACTCAAAAAACGCGGCTTCATTTATCAGGAAACGGATGCGGAAAAAACTAAAAAGCTGCTGGAAAACGAAAAAGTAACTTTTTATGTAGGTTTCGATCCCACCGGAAACAGTCTGCATGTCGGTCATCTGCTTCCGATCATGGCTATGCGCCTGCTACAACAGGCGGGACATGTGCCGATTGTTTTGGTCGGCGGCGCCACCGCCCAAATCGGGGACCCGTCAGGAAAACAAACCGCCCGCCCGATCCTGACTAAAGAAGAAGTCGCCGCCAATGCCGAAGCTTTGCGCAAACAGCTCGCCCGTTTCATCTCCGTCGAATCCGGTGAAGCGCATTTCGTAAATAATCTCAATTGGCTCAAAGAACTTAATTATATTGACTTTCTGCGCATCATCGGTACGAAATTCAGCATCAACCGCATGTTGGCGCAGGAATCGGTAAAAGCCCGCCTTGAAGACGGTCTGACCTTTC
>JBAYCO010000575.1:0-2705 GCA_041668685.1 Victivallaceae bacterium
ATTTTTAAACGGTTACAAGCAATTTGCGGCCCGGTTCGAGGATTGTATCAAGCCGGGCTGTTTTTCTTTCTTGATTCCAGTCGTAGTCAAGCGTGACGGCATTGAGTTTTATCGTCGGTTTTGTCGGACAATATATTTTGCATACGGTATGCACCTTTGTCGTTACGCTGAATGAAAGTTCCCGTTCTTCGGAGGCTAAATCACAGATCGCCGCTCCGGCCGCCGCCAGTAATGTCGGGCACGCGAACGGCGTCCGGCTTCTTTTGATTTGTACTGTACGCGTTATGGCGTCCGTAAAGTATTCAGCCGGAATCTTCATAGTTCCCGGTATCGCTTGACCATTAATAAGCAATGGTTCGGCAAACGGCCCTTTGCCGTCGATTTTTATATTCCAGATGCCTTGGCGGAACCTGAACGCGGTGACCGACATATTGCCGTCAAGGTCACAGGGACAGTAGGTTAAACCGCCGAGGTCGCATTCTATGCCGATCAGGGATTCGAAAATACCGCTGTAAAGCGCCCTGACGGCAAATGCCTGCCAATTGCTTCTCTGGGTAATGTCTTCGTTGGCGCCGGCCAGGTTATGCGTTTCGAACATGAGTTTGTTTTTCTTGAAATGACTTAGATAAATGTTCATCATACGCTTGATTTCGTCTCCAAGGCCGCCATGTCTGGCGGTTTTCATCTCGTGGGCGAGATGCTGGCACATGATACAGCTTTTCCACATTTCATGGGCATTATCCCAGTATGGGACGGAACTGCGTCCGGCCGGATGATAAAGTTGCCGCGCCTGAAATTCAGCTATTTCTTCAATATGCGGATAAATCAGACTTTCGCCGTAGACAAAATCCATGCCGAGGGTTGAGACGTTTTGGAAGACTTTTATTCCTTCCTGCGTATCCGGTTTTACGGATGAATACAGATAACCGTTTTTTTCGTCATAAAACGTCGGCAAATAGGACGCTTTTATGTTTTCAGCCAGTTTCCCGGCGGTTTGCGCCGTTTTTTCGTCCTTAAGGATGAACGCCATATTTTCCATTGCCATGCAGGCGTCGTACCACAAACCATTCAGGCATGAAGCCCATATTGCCCGGTCTATTCCAATTTCCGCGGGGTCGTCAATTCCGCATGTGCCAGGGCTTGCAAGCAGGCCGTTCTCTCCGGTGCGTTCGGCATAGGCAAGAAAAAGACGTTTTAAATCGCTGAAAAGTTTTTCGGTAAACCCGTAATCTCCGGATACCGCGGTAATATCTTCGGCAATACAGATAATGAACAGGGCCGTAAAAATGTATTCGTAATGGGGTTCGCGGCCGCTGAACATGGTTACCGGGTAGCGGATCAGTTTTTTGGCCGTATCCCAGTCACCCATGAGAATAAATGCCCGGGCGGGCCAGACCTGGTCCCAGAGATTGAAAACCCCGTATTTATGAGTGGCCGCCCTGATGCAGGCTTCATTTTCGGTTTCAGCCAGAACCATGGCTTTCAGGAATGAAGGAGCGGTTTTGCTGAAAATTTCCGCTTCCGGGAAATCCTCGGCGCGCAAAGTCGGGGAAAATGAAGAATATTCGACGCTTTTATTTATCGCGGCGGTAAAAAGCTTATCGAAATCACGCAAAGTTTTTCGGGTTTCCGCGGCCGCTTCTTTTTTGTGTTCCTCTGCAACCAGGCACAACTTGACTGTATCAACGTCTTTCCATGGAATGATCAGGAAATATTGATTTTTCGTTTCCCTAAAGCTCATTGGCGTATCTGAGCTTATTAGAACCGTCATATCTTTATCGGCATATCCGAACTCTATTTTACCTTCGGCGACGAACGCGTTCAGCCCTGAATCGTATCCGACGAAATCCCATTTTTGAAAAGCGGTTTCCGAAAGTCCGGCGGCGGAACAACCTGACCCGCTGCCGGTTTCGTCAGTTTCACTGCGTATGCAATCCTTAAAGGTGGGGATTTCTCCCCGGTGGATATGGTCTTTATTGATAGAGATAATCAAATCTTTGCGGGAAGGAAAATCATTACTGAATGAAAAAAGTATTTTTCTGCCGATTATGGCCATATCATAAGTGGAACGGTACCCGAAGCGCCGCGATTCGCTTTTGAAACCGAACGGATAAAGTTCGATTATGTCCGGCACATGAAAAATATTCCAGTCCTGTTTTCCGGCGCCTGCCGTTGCGGTTGAGATGAACTTTACAGCGGAGCCGTAAAGCGGGCGCTTTCCGCAGGAATTGCTTTCTTTTTGAAATATAGGTATTGTTTTGCGGTCGGGATACAGCCTGCCGTCCTTTTCGTGGATATCCAGACAGCCGATGGTGTTGATCCCGCCGTTACGTTCTATTGTAGCCGACAGTTCGCCGCCGGTAAAAGCGTAGTATTCGTCCGGTAAACCGTTTTCCAGATGAAAACCGCCGATGGTTTTTTTTATCATTTATTCCTGCCTGTATTTTTTATTGAGTCCCCTAAAACCCCGTTTTTTGGGCGGGGTCATAGTTTTTCGGTTTTACCATTTCCGTAAATTGTTCTGCAAAATCTTCCGCCATCCAACCTTTAGTCCCGCACGGCTAGGGACAGCCGTGGCTACACCGGGAAATTCTGCATGTTGAGGAAACAAGTGTAGCCGCCCCCTGTTTCCAGGGGCGTGGGGAACGTTGCATGAGAGTTAAACTCTGGAATTCCATTAACGTCTCCTGCTCCCCTATGGGGAG
>JBAYCO010000576.1:0-2693 GCA_041668685.1 Victivallaceae bacterium
ATATTCCCGGCAATGTCGCGGACCTGCTTGGAAACGTAAAGATCGAAGAACCCCGCTTCCACCTCACCTGCAACAAAATGAAACTGCTGGCCCGGGACATTACTCCCGCCCAGGCTGCCGCACACGCGTTGAAAAACAGCAAAAGCGTTAATACGATCCCGGAACATATCGCCATCGGCGACACCAAGGAACTGACCAGAATCATCTGCCTGGAAAAAGTCGTTATGACCAGAAAACTCCCGGAAGAACTGCAAAGAGCCTGCGGCGACAAGGCGGTATACGAAGTAAGCGAACATAACGTTACCCTGACCGGAGGTAAAAATAAACCGACATTGCAGCGCGGGCCGACAGTCATGGAAGGAGAAAAAATCATACTCTGGACAGACAGCGAAAAACTGGACATAAAGGACGGGACTTTGAAAAATTTCACCACAGAAGGACTTGATTAAGAAAATAAAAAACTGATATATATTGCATATATTGCTTTTTGGGATATAATATATTATTAAGGATTAGTTGGATAATATGACAAACAGCAACAAAGAAGAATCTCTGTTAACTGCGGAAAATCTGGTAAAAGCCTATCACGGCAGACGGGTAGTTAATAATGTTTCCATAAATGTAAAAGCCGGAGAAGTGGTCGGTTTGCTCGGCCCCAACGGTGCAGGGAAAACAACGTCTTTTTACATGGTTATGGGCTTGATAAAACCGGACGAGGGCTGCGTGCGTTTCAGGAAATATGAAATCACCCATTCCCCAATGTACCAGCGCGCCCGGCTCGGCATGGGCTACTTGTCCCAGGAACCGTCTATTTTTAGAAAACTTACGGTTGAACAGAATATCATGGCAATTCTCGAAACTCTCGCGATATCCCGCCAGGAACGCCGGGAACGCCTGGAACAGCTTCTGAACGAATTGGAACTGACTCGTCTGGCCAAACAGAAAGCCATGACCCTGAGCGGCGGCGAACGCCGGCGCCTGGAGATCACCCGCGCGCTCGTCACCAATCCGTCATTTCTCATGCTGGACGAACCTTTCAGCGGCGTCGATCCCATTGCCGTCTACGACGTCCAGCAGATCATCGGGCAATTGCAGAAGAAAAACCTCGGCATTCTGATTACCGACCATAACGTTCGTGAAACCCTGGCGGTAGTGGATCGCGCCTACCTGATGGCCCAGGGAGAAATAATGCTCGAAGGCACCAGTAAATTTCTTGTTAACGACGAAAAAGCCAAGGAAGTATATCTTGGTCCGCAATTTTCGATATAAACCCTTAACCCAGGAGAGTTAATAATGCAAATTATTATCGCCGGACGTCATTTCACCGTATCTGAGGCTCTGAAATCAGAAATCAATGAACGTCTTGAGGGAATCCTCAGCAACATCCGCCTGAAAATTTCCACGGTTCGCGTAATCCTTGACATAGAACATGCCAATCGCTGCAAGGCGGAAGTCGTCGTAAGCCTTAAAAATTCCATTATCGAAGCCGATGTGACCACTCGCGACATGTACGAAGCCATCGACACCGTAATGGATAAAATCGCAATCCAGGTACGCAAGTATCTTGATAAAAAACAGCAGCATCACGGGGAAACGTCATTGAAAGACATTCCGACTCCGGAAGAAAACACGGAAGGAACTTTTGATGAGGTTTACACTTAAACCGCTTTTTCCGGGCGGCGGCCGCAAAGCGGTGCGCCGCCTTTTTTATCGCGCCAAACGGGAAATTTCTTGAATTATTTATTCAATTTATCATTCTGCCAGGTTTTGGTTCCCTGGAAAGTAGCCTGCAAGACAACTCCGTTGACAGTGTATTTATATAGTCTCACTCCGGGCATGATCTCGGCGGCGACGGCGGCCGAATCGCCGACATCACCAAACTGAAAAGCGGCATTTGCCTGCCAGTTCCCAGCCCAACCGGAATTGATAAAATCATTGATGCTTTGCTGATTGTCAAATAACACAACAGCCCGGAAATCCCTCACCCCAAGACCAGGTCCAAGGCCGATAGAATATAACTTCATATAAGTATCTTTACCGGTGCGATTGTTATGAATAACGCCCCAGCCGCTTTCCGTGGAAAGGATAAACAGATGAATGCCCAAATCTTTATAAACTCCGTAACCGGCGGCGGAAACAATTTTTTCCTTAAGGTCAGGATTTTTTACATAAAGCATATCCAAACCCTGTGTGCTCATTGTATGTGCATTGTATTTTTGCTCACTGATAGTGTCTCCCCCCGGACTCAAACATCCGGTCAGAACCAGAGCGGACAACAAAGCGGCGACTACGAGAAGTATGTGTTTCATGTAGGAAACCCCTCTTTTTATTAAGTTTTCCGAGAAAATAAACCGTAGCTTATTATAAAGAGCATTGTCAAAATATGCAACCTGTAAAACAGTTTTTTTTATCATGTATGTTGCAAACTTCGCGGAAACCGGCATATTGTATTTTACCGGATTAGTTTTATGATACTCCAGAAAAATAGCCTCTTCACCAGAATTTATGGGTTGAGCTTGCTTAATTTGAGCTTAAATTATTTGGATGTCAAGATGAATCGGAATAAAAACGAGCTTGCGAGTGATTATGCCGAATCCGAGCTTGACAGTAAGGCGGTAGTGTATAGTTGCACTTGAAATTTAATAAAAAATAATTATGCGTTTGTAGTTCCGCCTTCAGGCGGCGCTTAGGGA
>JBAYCO010000577.1:0-2680 GCA_041668685.1 Victivallaceae bacterium
CGGCGCTTCGGTAGAACTTGATGAATTCTACTATAAGATACTGACGGTGAAAGGAAAACGCGCGGCGGAAGTATACAGCGAATATTTTGACCGCTCCTATGGCACAAACCGGGTGCTGGCGATAGAAATAATAAAACCGGACGGCAGAATCGTCAAGATCGACACAGCGAAAAATTCAAAGACCATGATCAGCCCGTGGCAGATGGGCCATAATATTTACAATCCCAATCTGAAAATCCTGAACGTCACCGTGCCAGGCGTGGAAATCGGCGACATAATGTATTATTTCGTGGAGCGTATAACATCCTCCCCCCGCATCAAAAACACCTGGACCGACGTCTACACGGTACAGTCCACAACCCCGGTTATTTATTACGACATAATAATCAACGGCCCCAAAGACCGCCCCCTGAAAAAATATCTGATAAAGGATGAGGTTAAGGATTCGGTTTCGTTTTCCAAAAAAGAAGCCGGGGACAGGATTATCTATAACTGGACATTCCGCAATATTCCGCGCATTTTCCCGGAACCGCAAATGCCGTCCCAGCACCGTTACGTCCAGCGCCTGCTGGTCAGCACCGCGGAATCCTGGTCGGATATTTCGCAATGGTATAATCGTTTGTGCACCCCGCACCTGGCGAAAGTAACCCCGGCCATGGAAGAAAAAGTCAAAGAACTGACCAAAGGACTTAAAACCGAACAGGAAAAGATCGAAGCTATTTTCCGTTTCGTTTCAAATAAAATACGCTATATGGGCCTTACCCTGGAAACCACCGCTCCCGGCTATGAACCGCATGATATCGACCTGACGTTCAATAACCGCTACGGCGTCTGCCGCGATAAAGCCGCGCTGCTCGCCGGTATGCTGCGGCTGGCCGGCATCAAAGCATATCCGGTACTGATCATGACCGACGCCAAAAAAGATCCGGAAGTGCCGAATAACTTTTTCAACCATGCGATAACCTGCGCCATCGACAAAGACGGCAAGACCATATTGATGGATTCAACCAACGAAACCACCGTAAAACTGCTGCCGGCATACCTTTCCGACAAAAGTTACCTGCCCGCCCTGCCCGCCGGCAGTGACCTGTTGACGTCCCCGATCATCCCGGCAGACGAAAACCTGCTCAAGGCGAAAACCTCCGGAAAATTCCGGGAGGACGGCAGCCTCACCGCTTCTGTAGAACTGAAGTTCGACGGCATCAACGACACCATTTACCGGGGCGCGTTTTCACGCTGGAAAGCGGAACAGACACAACAGTATTTCGCGGCCAAACTCAAATCCATACTGCCGGGAGCCAAACTAGAAAACCTGAAAATCATTCCTGAAAACCTGCGCGATTTCAAAACCCCGCTGTCAGCGACGTTCAATTTCAGCGCCGACAGCCTGCTTATTCCGGGCAGAGGCGTCATGCTGATGCCAATCCCGCAGGTGGGATCAGCCTTCAGCGCCGCAAGCTGGCTGCTGGGGGATATGGGACTCAAAAAACGCCAATATCCCTTGCAGTTAGGGGCCACCTGCGGCACGGTCGAAAACTTCAGTTATAAACTGCCGGCCGGGCTGAAAATAGTAAAATTCCCGGAATACAAAAAAATAGACTGGAAGAAATTCTCCTGGGAACAAACACTGCTGGATAAAGACCGCGGCCTTACGGGAACTTCAAAATGCCTGATAAACGCAGTCGAATTCCTTCCCGACGAATATTTAAAACTCAAGAAGGACATCGAAAACATCCAGTTCGAAAACCGGAAGATGCTGATTGTAAAAAAAGACTTCGGCGATGTTAAGGATCTGAAAAAGCTTTTCCCGGCCGCCCAAGCCGTAATTATAAGCCAGAAAAGCCTGATTGATATAAAAGACCAGCATAACTGCACCGTCCGCACCAGAATAAAAAAGAAAATACTTGATTACGCGGGCGTAAAAAAGAATTCGGAGATAAAATTCCATTACAACCCGGCCTGGCAGAAAGTTTCCATCAACGCCGTCACCGTCACTACCCCGGACGGCAAGGAATTCAAGCTGAATAAAAATGAAATAAATATAATGGACCAGGACTGGATAGGCCGCGCGCCCCGCTATCCGGCAGGCAAGATCATGGTCGCCAGCCTCCCCGGAGTCAGGACGGGCAGCCTCGTCGAATATGAGCTCCTCATCGAAAATACCGGACACCCCTTTATCAGTTCATCCGTACTCTTGCAGAACGACTCCCCGATCCTTGAAAAAGAAATAACCATGCAATACCCGGAAAAAATGAAATTAAAAATTTCGTCCCCCGACGAATTCCGGGTTTCCCAAACTTCCGAAGCCGGAAAAATCGTCAGAAAATGGCAACGGAACAATATCGAGGCGATACCTTCGGAAATGCGCACTCCGCCCAAATGGCTGTTCGTGCCCAAAATCATGTTCTCCAACGGCAACTGGCAGGAATATTCGAAAGAATTGAAAAAACGCCTGGAAGACGCCGCAACCGGCCGGAAAGACGCTGAAGCCATGGCCGTAAAACTCATCGAAGGTAAAACGCCCCAGGACGCGATAAAGGCAATCCGGGATTATGCGGCTAAAGAAATCAGACTGGCCGGCCCCGGCCTGTGCAGCCTGCCCTTAAGCTGCATAAGCAACGCGGACCAGACCCTCAAGGACGGTTACGGCAATTCTCCCGACCGGGCGGCGCTGATTTAC
>JBAYCO010000578.1:0-2678 GCA_041668685.1 Victivallaceae bacterium
CGGCATTATAGTAATTTGTTATTTGGGAAAGTAGTGCCAGGAGCAGCCTTGCTCCGGCATCGAGAGACTTAAAAGCAAATATAAACGTTATTGGTCACGGTGCGAGGCCGCACTCGTGACTACTGAAAATCCCCGGCATTATAGTAATTTGTTATTTGACAGGAAACAGGATAATACAGGATGAAAAAAGTGGTTTTAGTAGCGCCGCGTCTCGATGAGACCGGCGAGATGCAACGTTGACAGGCTGCATAATGTTATTCTTTACCGCTTTCATCGAAAGCCGGCCTGCTTGAAAGTTCAGGCGTAACGCTTGAATAAAACCGGCTCAAGAACCGTTATTTTGTCCATTGCCGGACGGTTTCTGAAAAAGCGATGATATTCTCGATAGGCGTTTCCGGCGGCAGGTCGCATCCGGTGGCCGGGATAAAATTATCGAAAGCGGCGGTAGTTTTCAGTAACTCTTCTGTTGTTTTAATGATTTCTTCCGGGGCGCCGCCGGGCATCAGGGCTTTTGAGTCGATGTTTCCTATGATAACGACGCTTTCCGGTACGGTCTGTAATATTTCCGCAAGGTTTACATCCATATCCAGGCTTAACCCCTGGACCCCGGTGTCAACCATCGGTTTGACTAAATGTGTCGTATTGCCGCAGATATGCAGTATGGCCGGTATGTTCAGTTCACTGATAACCCGTTTTACGTAATCTCCGGCAAATTCCGCGAAAGTGTCGGGAGAGAGCATTACCGCCGTGGGGTCAAGGATGCAGATCGCGTCGGCGCCGCCGGCTTCGAGCTCCTGTGAATAGGTTTTTACTGCGTTTTTGCAAAAAGAAATTATTTTCCTGACATTTTCCGCACTGTCATAGGATGCCATCAATATTTCCGTTGCGCCCATTAACAGGCCCGCCAGGGTGAAAGGTCCGCAGACATAAGCGCATACTTGGGCGCCGCTGTGTTTTTTCAGGCCGGTGACAACTTCGGGGAAAACCCGGATTCTGCCCGATTCCAGATTAAAGGTTTTCAGTTTTTCCAGATCGGCGCTGTTGGCGACCGGGTGTTCTTCCACGCTCGGAGATTCATTATCTGGAATAACAACCGGCAGCCCCAGGGTTTCGCTTTCAATGGACAGGTCCATCATTGGAAAGACGATATCGGCTTTTACCGCCGCGTTCAGGGCGAGCAGGGATTTCAGTTGTATATCCGGGTTGCACAAGTTCTCTTTCAACGAAGTACCGGTAAGAGCGGCGCCGGGAAATCCCATTAACGGTGCGGATAAACGGCGCTTGCTGTTTTTGGCCAGTTGCAGCAGTGTATTATTATTCATGATTTTAAACCTTTTTTTGTGATATGATGAATTATTTTGATTATATATTAATCTGTGAAAACTAAATAATCTTACATCATTTTGCATTATTATTGCTCTATATTATCATTTTGTAAATTCGGTTATTGTGGTGCGGCGGGGGAAAATCAGCGGCTCTTTTTGCTGTATCAGGAGCAGTGAGGTTGTTTTTTTCCGCACTCCCCATTTTTAGCGGGTGCAGGAATTGATTTTTGAATATATCGATATATTTAATAAATATTAATTATGTTCAATATTATTATATATCGATATTTTGTAAAATTTATAATAAGGACTTGACAAACGCCGTTTTCGGTTGTATTAATCTGGTATAGGCAAAAAATCAGACACGGAGATATAAAAATGGCTGTTATAAGAACAGTACTCGGTTTTGACATGGAAACCGATGTCGGCAGTTGGACGTCCGGTTACGAGGGGCTCAGGCACGGAACGCCGGTAATTCTGGATATTCTTAAGAAGCACAATATCAGCGGGACTTTTTTCTTTACCGGCGACGCCGCCAGGAAAGGTCCGGAAACGGTGGCATTGGTGCGGGATGCCGGGCATGAGATCGGCTGCCACACGCTTTTTCACGAAACTATCGGCGAACCTCTGTTTGAGATTCCCGGCATGATGCCGATTTTGCCGGAAGAAGTCGAAAACCGGATAAGGCTGGCTACGGAATGGGTTGAGGAAGTTGCCGGAGTCCGCCCGAAAGCTTTCCGCTGTCCGCGGCTTTTTGGTTCGAACGCGGTGGTCAGCGCTTTGGAGGAACTTGGTTATCAGAGCGACGCGACTTATCCGATGTATTTTTTCAGGGAACGCCTGACGCCGTACCATCCGGCGCGGGATGACTGGACGCGGGAAGGCGATATGAAGATTATCGAACTGCCCAACTTTGCCGACCTGGCTTTGGATTCGAAGGACAAATACGGCCGGGATATGGATCAATGGCCGTTGTTCCGCACCGAAAGCGCCGCCAAACTCATGGAACACGTCAAAGCCTATATCGGTTACTGCGAAGAACGCAATGTCGAACCTTTTCTCTGTTTTTATTTTCATCCGTGGGAATTCTGGAAGATGCCCGAAGGACTGATTTATTCCGGCGAAGGTGCGGTATTGCCTGACCCGTTTATCGTAAAGAACTGCGGGAAATACGCCGCAGAACAATTCGACCTGATGATCGATATGCTCAAGGAACTGGGCGCCGAATTCTATCAGGCGAAACAAATTGAAATTTAAGTTGTGAGCCGTTAAATATCGCGTGTGCTTGACCATTGAATCTTATAAACAGGAGAACCGAAAATGAGTAATGGACCGATGATCCCGATCGAAGAA
>JBAYCO010000579.1:0-2676 GCA_041668685.1 Victivallaceae bacterium
ATATACGGAAAACGGCGAGTTTATCGATCGTTCGCTGCTGGTGGCGCCGACGCATGATGAAGGCGATAAACTGACCGCCGCGGTCCGAGCCAAGCTGAAAGCGGCCGGAGCGGTCGCGATGAGCGGGCGCACTACGGAAATTTTCCGTTCGTGGAGCAAACCCAAAGCCTGGCTGAAGGACGCGGCGAATTATTCTCCCGGAACTGTGGTCGCGTTCATCAGGAATATGAAAGGCATCGGAAATGCCGGTGAAACCGCACAAGTCGAACGCAGTGAAAACGGAATGCTTTATCTCGACAACGGAAAATGCCTGTACGCGAAAGCGGCGTCAGAACGTGCCGACAGCCAAATGGTTCATGACACTGTGTCCGAACCAATCAAGCCTCATCAGTTGATGATTATCGAAAAAAAGATTGCTAATAAGCAGCTTCGCCCATTAACTTCGAAAGAAAAAGCTAAGCTCACCAAGGATGATTTTTCCCGACTTTTGAAAGAAAGCTGGGAGCTTGAAGCCGTCGCGGAACGCGCCGCCAGCCAAATGAACAATAACGCTTTGGCAGATAAGCCGATCAAGCCTCATCAGTTGGCGATTATTGAGAAAAAAATTGCCGGTAATCTGCTTCCCATATTGACTTCGGAAGAAAAAAGTAAGCTCACACAGAGGGATTTTGTCCGTCTTTTGGAAGAAAGCCGGGAACGAAAAGCGGCCGCGGAGCGCGCCGAGCAGGAAAAGCAGGAGCAAATTCCAAAACCGGAACTGGAGCAGGTGACGCGTGAACCTGTATCCTATCCGGCTTCCAATTCCCAGATGAAAGTCCTTGATGATTTAAGAGAACGGGGAAAAATTCAGGAGATTCCGGAAAATATGACGCAAAGAGCCGCCAGCAAAATTATCAATGACGCTTTGGCCGATGAGCCAATCGCGCCTCAACAGTTGGCGATCATTGAGAAAAAAATTGCCAGCAATGAGCTTCCCCCACTGACTTCGGAAGAAAAGACCAAGCTCACCCAGGGGGATTTTTCCCGCCTTCTGAAAGAAAGCCTGAAACGTTCACGCAAAACCAGCAGCTTACGGACGGCACCGGTTATAAGCAAAAAGCCCAGTCGCGGCATGGATTTATAAATTTTTTTAATATAAAACATGTTATGAGTTTCCCTCATTGTTACGATTCTGACAGTATAGTAAATGAATATTTTTAAGAAGTGTTCCGTTTGCCTAATTATTTCAAATCCCACAGGAATTCAAAATCATCATTATTGGCGTCGTCTGAATATATTTCTTTTGTTTTTCTATACTTGCAATGACCATCACCGTAAAAGATATTTCCTCCTTCGTTGTGTCTTGTCGCAACACTATTGTATGATTCTTTTTTCCAGCATGCCATGTAATATCCCCATTCGGGGGTATCTGTAGACGTTCCAATTTTTACGCTTTCTGCAAAAAATATTATTGCAGAAGGAGATTTAATTCTTGCCAATTTGGCCGGGGAACCATAATTAGGCCAAGAATTAGACCCCAATGCGTAAGAAGTACCGATATATCGCCAGTTGTAACCGTAATCACTACAATTATATTGTTCTAAACTCCATCCCGAACTTGTTTTATATTGTTCCAGTCTTGCTTTGTTGGTTGGATGAGATGGACACAAAAACAAGTAAGGGTTTTTAATATATAAATATGAACGGGCGGTCCAATAGTTTTTCCCGGTTGAATTAATTTTATTTAAAGGAAAGCAATAGCCGTCAAAATCATCAGCATACATAAAAAGGGATGACCCAACCTGTTTTAAATTACTGATACAACTGCTCTGTTTTGCCTTTTCCCGAGCCGTATTTAATGCCGGTAGCAGCATTGAAGCGAGAATCGCTATGATAGCGATTACAATGAGCAATTCGACGAGTGTGAACTTGTTTATTTTTTTCATTTGTCCATCCTCCGGTTTATGACGTTTTGTAAATTAAGGCTGCTTAGTTTTTGCCGCATTTTTATATTTGTTTAAAACAATGTCTCAGTTGATTATTCCTATAATAAAAGTCACTTGTCCCGAAAATCTTCTATGAAAGGCAGTTGTTAAGTATTAAACTGCTTTCCATTTGGTATCTTGTTCACTTTTTTGACACCGTAACTTTATCAGCATAGTTTTTAATTACTTTTTTAAATTTTAAGAATTTTCATTTGGCCTTTTCATCCGGTACGGCATAGCTGCAGAGGTGCGAGTTGTGAGCAAAATAGATCCGTCCGTCAAGAATATCACCTGCGCTACTGATGGAAACCGGCGTTTTAGCCAGCCTCGTGATAGCGAACGTTTTCGGGTTCAGGCGGGCAATACTGTTTCTGAACAGGATATAGATTTTTCCATCCGGGCTCCGCACGAATACCCGCGGCCCCTGTTGAAATGTAGTCAGTCCGAACCTGGCAGCCGTGTTTTCTTTATGAACCACCTTCTTTTTTACAGGGTCAAAGACGAAGAACCGGCTGTCATTTGCGAAACCGAAAACTAATCCATTGGGCCCGGGACACATATCCGTGTAAGTTCTTGCGCCGGGCAAAACGGCTGCGTGCCACTCTACTTTCTTAGTTTTCATATCCATGATGTAGAGTTCCGCCACTTTTGCCTTTCTTTCTCCGCCGGTACCGGCGGAAACGGTTGTCCCGCCGAGAAGCTTATTTCCGGG
>JBAYCO010000580.1:0-2665 GCA_041668685.1 Victivallaceae bacterium
CGGCTGCATATTTTCGTGCCGGCCGTTATTGTCGATCATTAACTGGCGCCGGAGAAACGACGGATTTTGCCGTATATCCGCCCGCTGGATACTCAGTTCCGTGATCGCAGGAATATATTCGCCGAGTTCGCCCGGAAAAAGCCATCTTATCCCAAGATATCTTTCCAGAAATTCATAAACGCCGAATTCTATCCCGTAAGCGGTTTTCCCGTTGATCACGATATTGTTCCTGTCCGGGAACAATATTTCGAACCCGTCGTCGTCAAGGCCGTCGGAAACAATGCCTTTGCCGGGAGCGTAACTTTTCGCTCCGATATATATATGAACCGGGGTACCGGCGGATATTTTACCGCGTATGGGAATATTGACGCCTGTCGCCTTTTCAATATAACGGGAGAGCGTATGGGCGGCATTGACAAGTTGTTTATCTGAATTTGGATTCAGGATTATTTCCGCCGTTGCGCGCCTGTCTTTGACGAGGCAAATTTTTTCCGGCGTTGCCGTTTGTCCGCTTAAAAACGGTAAATAAACCCCCAGTACCGACAGGAACAAAAGTGTTTTTACAAATGACATAAACATTTCCTATTTAATTATGGTTTAACGTATTTCCTGCAACTGTCGCGTATGATCAATTCAGGTTCCAGCAAAACATTTTCAGGAGACTTTTTATTTAAAATAGCATTCATCAATTGCGCCGCGATTTTACCTTGCTCACCTTTCGGCTGCTTGATTGTCGTCAGGGCGGGACGAAGCATTTTCGAGAAAGACATATCGTCCGTACCGATAATTGACAGGTCTTCCGGCACCTTAAAACCCTGTGCGAAAGCTTCATTCATAATCCCGGCGGCAAGTTCATCGCTGTATGCCAGAAGCGCGGTAGGCATTTCCTTTAAAAGCATTAATCGCCTGAACATTTCGCGTCCGCCTTCGTAACCGATGCCGTCCGGCAAAAGCAATTGCCCGGCTTTCGGAATATCATATTCCGTCAATGCCTGCCGCCAGCCGTCTACGCGGTCCGTATAATATTTCCCGTGATACAGAAATGCAATATTCCGGTGTCCGAGGTTCAGCAGGTATCGGGTTGCGATATAAGCTATTTTCCTCCCGTCAACCTTGACGAAGGCGGAATTCGCAAACGGCACCGAGTAACCGACCCCTATCAGCGGCAGGGCAATGTTCCCGGAAGCGTAAACCCTGTTCAATTCATCATTCCCGGAAACAACGATAATACCTTCCACCCGCTTCTGTTTCATAATCCGGCACTTGCTCATGAATTCGCTTTCGTCCTCGAATTCGCTCAGCAACATGCTGTAGTTATTTTCCATAAAGAAATCCTCAATCCCTTCGAGTATGTCCGGAACGAAAGACCCGACGATCCGGGGAGCCATTACCCCGATGACAAAACTCCGGTCCATTTTCAGGGCTTTGGCATTGAGATTGGGAGTGTATTTCAGTTTCCCGGCGGCTTCCAATACCCGTTTGCGGGTGGTTTCCCGTACTTTTATGGTATTATCGCTGCGGTTTAGTATTGTGGAAACTGTTCCGATTGAAACGCCGCTTAAGGCCGCTATGTCTTTTATGGTAACCATCTTTTATCCTGATAAAACGTTTTTGTTTTTTTTCGTTTAAAATATTTTCAACTATAAATAATAATCTGTTTTCTTAATAAAACGTTTTATTAAATAATAATAACACCTTCATCGTTATTTGTCAATACCGAATTTGGTTTTATCCTGAAAATTTCCGGCAGGAAGTACACGGCCAGTTGGTCTATTTGTGGGAAAAGGGCTTTTCCCACAACCCCCAATTTTCTTTGAAAAGCTTTTGTGAAGGCTGCCGCTACTTATGCTTGGCGGCTTTTATGAAGCCGTCGAACAGCGGGTGCGGTTCCAAGGGCCGGGATTTGAATTCCGGGTGGAACTGGCAGGCCACAAACCACGGATGATTCGTCAGTTCGACCATTTCAACCAGCGTTCCGTCCGGCGAAGTGCCGACTATTTTCAATCCCTCGGCTTCAACCGCTTCGCGGTAAGCGTTGTTGAACTCGTAACGATGCCGGTGTCTTTCCGAAATCTCGGAAGAATTGTATGCTTTAGCGGCTTTGGCACCGGGAATGAGCTTGCAGGGATAAGCCCCCAAGCGCATAGTTCCGCCTTTGTCGGTGATATTCCGCTGCGAAAACATTAAGTCAATTACCGGATGAGTGGAATCTTCATCGAATTCCGTACTGTTGGCGTCTTCATAGCCGAGGACATTGCGGGCGAATTCGATCACGGCGCACTGCATGCCCAGACAGATGCCAAGGAACGGTATGTTGTTTTCACGGGCGTATTTTATGGCTTTGAGTTTACCGGGAATGCCGCGGTCGCCGAAACCGCCCGGCACAAGGATGCCGTCAGCTCCGCTTATGAGTTCAAAATTATCTGCCGCATCCAGCTCTTCCGCCTCAACCATGAGGGTGTTTATTTTGGCGTCATTACTGATGCCGGCGTGGTCGAGCGCCTCGTAAATGCTTTTATAAGCGTCCCGCAGACTGATATATTTGCCGACTACCGCGATAGTGATTTCTGATTTGCGGTTCCTGATAATCCGGTGAACCATATCTTCCCATTTGCTTATGTCCAGCTTATGCGCTTTAAGGTTCAGTTTTTTCAGGATTTTCAGA
>JBAYCO010000581.1:0-2657 GCA_041668685.1 Victivallaceae bacterium
ATTCAGCAATACCGTGAATGTGGCGGTGAACGGCAATTCGCCGATGTTCCATTACTGCCGTTTCATGGGAGCGACCATGAACCTGGCCGGTTCGACGGACTTCGACGGCTGCTATATCAGCAGCGCCGCGACATTCAACGTGACTATGAGCGCCTCCTATTCGCTCCGGGCGTTCAACAGCAGCATCCATACGGTTATTTCCGCCGCCTGCCGGATGTATTTCAACGACTGCATGTTCAGCGTCTCCTCCACGGATTATGTAATCACCTCGACCGGCGGCTTGCTGTCGATGGTGGCCTGTTTGGTTTATAACACCTCTACCGGTGGAGGCATTTCCTGCGACAACGGGGCCAACGGCTCCTCAACCTGCAACTTCCTGGTGGGGGTACTCGCCAACAAGGACATTGCCTGCGGAACGGCGGTTTCGATTATCGGGGGTGACGTCCAGTATTCCTCGCTGACCGGAGCGGCGATTGTTTTTCCGGCGAGGCTGCAAGCCGCGCTGGCGGCCAAGGCCGATACTTCGACTCTGACCGCACATACCAGCGATACCGACAATCCGCATGAAGTAACCCAGTCGCAGATAGGATTGGAAAATGTCGATAATACCGCCGATGCCGACAAACCGGTTTCAACCGCAATGCAGGCGGCGCTGGACGACAAGGCCGATACTTCCACGGTAAGTGCGCATGTCGCCGATACGGATAATCCGCACGGAGTAACGAAAACCCAGGTGGGGCTGGGAGACGCCGACAATACCGCCGACGCCGACAAACCGGTTTCGACGGCGCAGCAGACAGCACTCGACGCAAAACAGGATAAAGGTTCAGCTTACAGTCTGGGAACCGCGCTTACCGGGGCGATTTCAGTGGATATCGCCAACGGCGACGCGCAGTACGGGACGCTTTCCGGGGACGTGACGCTGGCTTACGGTTCGATCAGCAATCTCGATGAAGGCCAGGGCTTTATCCTGCAGTTCGACAACGCCGCCGGGCAGACCTTCATATTCACGGCGGAAACAACCGGGGATATCACGATCCTGGATACCGGCAGCACCGGCTGCTACAAAATCGCTTTCTCAAAGGTCAACGGCAAAATTTATTACGACGGCAAAAGCGAGGTGTACTGCTGATGAATATTTACAGATTGATGCGGCAGGTTAATTCCGGTCTCAGAGACGATTTTGCCGGGTTTACGTTGCGGCACAAAGTAACTTATTCCGGGGATACCGATGGCGTCAACGGCGCGGTCAGTGAAAATTTCGCGGCCTTTTTCCCGTGGACTTACACCGGTACCGCTTCAACGCTCTCCGTCTACCGCGTCAACTGGCAATTCCGGGTGCTTGAACATATCCAGAATCTGTCTTTCCAGACTATCGGCTATAAAGTTCCACAAGTTTCCATATCGGGAAATATTCTCGCCGTCGGCCATCCGGCGGACGGGAAAGTCTATTTGTACGAGTACGATTCTACTGCCGGTGAGTTTGTCGCGACCGCGACGCTGGAAAACAGCGACGACGATAAATTCGGCTCCGGCGCGATGCTCTACGGCAGCGAACTGGCGGTCGGCTGCACTTCCGGAGATTCGGAAATACCGGGGGCGTTCCGGATATTTGAGCGGGCCGACGCTTCCACCTGGAACCAGGTCTACTACAAAACCGAGTCGACTAATTACAATTACGGCGCTAAAATCAACTTTCACAACGGATTTGCCGTTTGCGGGCTTAGCTCCTACGGGGAAACCTGCGATGTATTTATGAAGCAGAACGGCGTCTGGACTTTTATCGAAAGATCGGATTTTACCGCCGGGATCGGCGGCGGCAGCGGCGACACCCTGATCCGTCCGACGCGCTCGAGCGAAACCTCGTCGATTACCGGTTCGACCTATGTCATTCTGCAGGTGCAGAAACGGGAAAACGACGCCTGGACGGACAGCCAGGAATTCCATCTCTACAACACCTACGGCAATTATGCCGGGCTTTTCCCGCTGGTCAGGTTCGGCGAGGACGGCAGCATGGTTTACACTTCCAAAGGCGCCTACGCTTATTTCGAACTGGTTAACGATCAGTACCAGTTGATACAGCAGGCGTCCTACGATGAAATCGGCGTCGAAAGTATCGGGGAAAGTCTGCTTGACTATTACGCATCGGCCGATGGCGCGAATGCCGCGATATTCATGGGACAGTACACCGACCCGCCGAAAAGTTACGTGTTCTTCAAATAACCACTAACCCAGGAGGCGAATATGGATTTTCAGATTCTCGTAATGAAGTACGCTCTCTCCGCGCCGGAATCGTTTCTGGCGGCGACGGAAGAAGAGATCGACAGCGTGTACAACGGCGCCGGGCCGGACTGGATGCCGGAGTGGGGATGCGACATTCTCACCGAATTTCTGCGGATATTCAAACCGGCAATCGCCATTCACGATTGGCGCTACGAATACGCCGACGGCACCGAGGAAGGTTTCAAGACCGCCAACGAGGAATTTTTAGCCAACATGCGCAAAATCATCGCGGCGGAATATTCCAGGTGGAATCCCCTTTACTGGAAATGGCAATGGCGGGCGTGGCTTGCCTACCGCGCCTGTGTTAAACTCGGCTGGAGTTCCTGGCTTGACAACTAATCAAACGGAGAAAAAGAATGAAGAAATTTATGATG
>JBAYCO010000582.1:0-2641 GCA_041668685.1 Victivallaceae bacterium
ACGTGTGGTACGCCGGTGCCTTTCGGCGCCGGTAAAACCGTATTGCAGCACGCCCTGAGCCAGTACGCCGAAGCCGACGTCGTAATTATTGCGGCCTGCGGCGAACGCGCCGGGGAAGTAGTGGAGATCCTGCGCGAGTTCCCGCACCTTGAAGACCCGCGCACCGGCAAAACCCTGATCGACCGCTCGATTATTATCTGCAATACCAGTTCAATGCCGGTGGCGGCGCGGGAAGCGTCGGTTTATACGGCAGTGACCCTGGCCGAATATTACCGCCAGATGGGTCTGAACTGTCTGCTGCTGGCGGACTCGACTTCCCGCTGGGCGCAGGCTTTGCGGGAAATGTCCGGACGGCTCGAGGAAATCCCCGGAGAAGAAGCTTTCCCCGCCTATCTTGAATCCCTGATTGCCGGTTTTTATGAACGCGCCGGGCTGGTAAAATTAAATGACGGTTCGCTGGGATCGGTAACAATCGGCGGCTCGGTAAGCCCGGCCGGCGGTAATTTTGAGGAACCGGTGACTCAGGCGACGCTGAAAGTAGTCGGTGCATTCCTCGGTCTGTCGCGCGAACGTTCGGATGCGCGGCGTTATCCGGCGATCCATCCGCTGGACAGTTGGAGCCATTATCAAAGCATCGTCAGCGATGAGAAGATCCGGCGGGCTCGCGAAGAGCTTCGCAACGGTAATGAAGTCAACCAGATGATGAAGGTTATCGGGGAGGAAGGCACCCATATCAACGATTTCGTCGTCTATCTGAAAAGCGAGTTCCTCGACTACGTTTACCTCCAGCAGAATACTTTCGACAAGGTTGACGGCGCTACCGACAAGGAACGCCAGCGCTATGTTTTCGATAAAGTAATCATGGTTTTGAATACTCAATTTGATTTCAGCGACAAAGACCAGGCACGCCGTTATTTCCTCGAACTGCGCCAGATATTCGTCGATTGGAATTACGCCGCAATGGGTTCCGACGGATTTAAGAAACTCGAAGCGGCAGTTGACGCCAAAATTAAGGAGCACAGCAATGCGTAAAGTATATCACCGCATCATCCAGATTGCCGGCAATGTTATTACCGTTGAAGCTGATAACGTCAGCTATAACGAACTCGCGGAAGTATCCGGCACGCGCGGCGTGTCTCTGGCCCAGGTTATCCGTTTGCAGGACAATAAAGTCAATCTGCAAGTATTCGCGGGCGGACGCGGCATAAGCACCAACAATCAGGTGCGCTTTCTCGGACATCCGATGCAGGTGTCTTCTTCCGAAAACCTCCTGGGACGTATTTTCAACGGGAGCGGAATTCCGCGGGACAGCCGCCCGGAAATTACCGACAAGCTCATTGAGATCGGCGGCCCTTCGGTCAATCCCGCCAAACGTATCATTCCCAGGAACATGATCCGTACCGGCATACCGATGATCGATGTTTTCAATACTCTGGTCGAATCGCAGAAACTGCCGATCTTCTCCGTCGCCGGGGAACCTTACAACGAACTTTTGTCCAGGATTGCTTTACAGGCGGAAGTTGACGTTATCATTCTCGGCGGCATGGGGCTGAAATACGACGATTACCTGAAATTTAAAAATACCCTTGACGAACACGGCGCTTTGTCGCGAACCGTTATGTTCATCCATACCGCTTCCGACCCCGTGGTCGAGTGCCTGCTGGTCCCGGATATGGCCCTGGCGGTAGCCGAAAGCTACGCTTTGGACAACAAACGCGTCCTGGTGCTTCTGACCGATATGACCAACTTTGCCGACGCCCTGAAGGAAATTGCCATTACCATGGAACAGATCCCGTCCAACCGCGGTTATCCCGGCGATTTATACAGCCAGCTGGCGTCGCGCTATGAAAAAGCCGTTGACTTCGACGGCGCTGGTTCGATCACTATTCTCGCGGCAACCACCATGCCGGGCGACGATGTGACGCACCCGATTCCAGACAATACCGGATATATTACCGAGGGACAGTTCTATCTGCGCAACGGCCGGATTGAGCCGTTCGGCTCCCTGAGCCGGCTCAAACAGCAGGTTAACGCCGACACCCGTGACGACCACCGGGTAATTATGGACACCATGATCCGCCTTTATGCCGATTACAAGGAAACTTTGGAAAAGCAGTCAATGGGCTTTTCAATGAGCGCCTGGGACAATAAACTCCTCAAATACGGTAATTTGTTTGAAAAACGCATGATGGATCTTTCGGTCAATATCCCGCTTGAAGAAGCTCTCGATCAGGGCTGGGAAACGTTGGCGGAGTGTTTTGATAAAGCCGAAACCGGCATCAAAACCGACCTCCTTCAGGAATACTGGCCGAAAAAATAGGAATATGAACATCGAACGTCCAACATCGAACATCGAATGAGGGATTAATTAGTGAATAAAAAGAAATATGATTTGGAAGAACGCTTATTGGATTATTCCGTCAGAATAATCAAACCTGTTGAAAGACTGCCGGATACAGGAACCGGAAGTCATGTAGCAGGACAATTGTTGCGTTCAGGGACATCTCCCTGTCCTAATCATGGAGAGGCGCAAGCTGCGGGATCTCCAAATGATTTTGTTCATAAGTTACGTATTTAGTTAAAGGAATTGAGGGAAACAAAGCGGTGGCTGTTGCTTGTTCAGCGTATTCCGTTGATCAAG
>JBAYCO010000583.1:0-2639 GCA_041668685.1 Victivallaceae bacterium
AAACCAGCAGGCTGGAAGCGGCGTCATCGGCAAGAACCGCAAATAACTTTACACTTGCGGCTTCTTTTCGGCCGAAAAAAGCAATTATCCGCATTCCAGAGCGGCAATGCTTCAGGATATCCTCCCTGAGCGCGCCAATCGCGGTTTCCGGGATATCTTTGAGTTTCAATGTCTGATTATTTTTTGCTGTGATCCAATTCATTTTTCATTTGCCTGAAGTGGTTTAACGTATAAAGCCGGCGGCATTTTTTATAAGTTCCAGCGCCCACGCCGGAATACCGATCCCGATAGCAAGCGCGGCGGCGAGCAGAACCGTCTGCGGAATATAACTCCATAATCCCGGCCGGAATTTATTTTCTCTCTCAATTCCCGGAACCCCGGAAACCATTTTCATGACCTGCCTTGACATCCCGTAAATGACCAGCGTCAGACAGCCCATAAAGAAAACCAGCAGGAAAATATGACCGGCAAGCATTTCCTTTATGATCATAAGTTCGCTGATGAAAGTCGAAAACGGCGGAAACGCGCAGATTGCCAGAAAGGAAAACACCCAAAGCCAGGCGGTAAAATTATCCTGCCAGAAAAGCCCGCGAACCGCTTTTATTTTCTTGCTGTGCGTCAGGCTGTAAATATTTCCCGCCGTAAGGAAGAACGCCGATTTCGCCAGCGAATGCCCGACCATATGAAGCAACGCGGCAAAAATGCCCGCTCCCCCAAGTCCGAGCCCAATCGCGATGATTCCCATATGCTCTATGGACGAATACGCAAGCATACGTTTATAATTTCTGGCATTCACTATGAAAACGGCTGAAATAAAAATAGAGATCAGTCCCATTGCCAGGAGAATGCTTTCGGAAAACTTTTCGAGTCCGGCCGGGAACGTTATTTTGTGAACCCGCAGTATTCCCAGCAAAGCGGCGTTCAGCAGTGTGGCCGAAAGCATGGCGGATACCGGCGACGGAGCTTCGGAATGGGCGTCAGGCAGCCAGTTGTGCATGGGGGAAAGTCCCATTTTGGTACCGAATCCCACCAGCAGAAAAGGCAGCGCCAGTTTCAGCCAGAAGGGATTGATGTTTGCGGCGTTCCGGTTGAGATCCCGGAAAAACAATGAATCGATGCCGACGCTTCCGACAGACAGAAAGATTATGCCGATAAAGGCGAATGAAATGCCGATTGAACAAATGAATATGTATTTCCAGGCCGCTTCGAGGGCTGTTTTATTCCCGTGATGGTAAACCAGCATGGCGCTGCTCAAGGTGGAAGCTTCGACAAAAACCCACAGCAAGCCCAGATGGGCGGAAAGTATGGCCCCGTTCATGGAATCGACGAAAAGCAGTAGAAATACCGTATAAAGTTTGCCTTGTGTGTCATTCCCGATCTCGTCACTGCCGAGATGGTACACGGATACGGCCAGGAAAACCGCCGAAAGCAGCAACAGGAATAAAATGTTCAGTTCATCCGTTTGGAAGTATGCGCTCAGGCGTCCCGGAGAAAAATAAAGCCCCGCGGAACATGACAAATGGAGAACGGCGTAAGCCGTGAGCAGTATCTTTTGCAGGACTAATGAAGGGCGCAGGAGAATGATCCCGGAAAACAGCAGGGGAACAGTCAGGATTATAAGAATAAGCATTTTGTCACCCCCTTAGACCTTTCAATTTGTCAATGTCCTGTTCAGGGAAAGCCCCCTGCATGCGACGCAGAAAAACCCCGGCAAGGAACGCCCAGATGAAAATATCCAAAGCCACGCCGAGACTGACGACGCCCGGCATTTCTCCCGCCGCAGAAAGGGAAAGAAGAAATATTCCGTTTTCCATGAAAATATACCCGATGACATGAGTGATCAGTTTCTTCCTGGTCATGATGATAAAAATTCCCGTCATGATCGTCGATATGGAAACCCCGAAATATATCGGGTTAACCGGATGCTGTACCTTCGACGTGATGCCCGCGAAAAGGAAACCGACGGCGGTAAGCAGGCTGACAATGATCAGGGAATAAAGGTTGGGAATGTAAGGTTCGGTTTCCCTTAATATTTCGTTATCCCTGATCACTTTCCGGAGATAAAGGGGAATGACGATCATTTTCAGGAAAAAAGTTTCAAATACAATAAAACCCGTCGTCAGGAAATCCCCGTGCGGAATATTGAAAAATACAGCGAGCACGAAAAGCAGGAAGCCCTGGAACGCCAGGGCTTTTATGTAAGCTTCCAGTCTGCTGGTGACGGCAACGTACAGCATCGAAGCGGCAAAAAGAATAATTAGAGAGTTTTCGAAATTCATAGCAGTTTTTTAATTCCTGTAATAACGATAAAGAAAACAACCATACCCGTTACCGGGATCATAAACAGAAGCTGGGGAGTGTGGGTCATTCTCAGCCTGGCCATGACCGATTCCAGCACGCCCGTCAGTATTGCAACACCGGCAACCGCCCCCGCAAAAAGCGATATTTCGGCCGCGGGCGGCCAGCCCTGCGGGAGCAGCGCGGAAGCGATCAAAGACGCCAGCAGAAACATTTTGAGATAATTTCCATAGATCATGAAAGCAAGTCCCGGCCCGGAATTATCCAGGATCATGACTTCATGGATCATGGTAAGCTCCAGATGCGTTTCGGGGTCGTCCACCGGAATGCGACATGCTTCT
>JBAYCO010000584.1:0-2636 GCA_041668685.1 Victivallaceae bacterium
CCGGGGAAAATACTGGAATAAACCTTTTATGAGGAAATAACTTATGGGACTGAGCGTTAAAGAAAATTTAATCAGGGTTGTTAAGCATGATACGCCATCATGGGCGCCAAACGGGATGGAAAGTGTAATCACAATATTTTCACCGGTAATTGAAAGGCCGGAATCAGCGGGGAAAGATGCTTTTGGTGTAGAATGGGACCTTGAGGATGGAGCTCAGGGCGGAACTTATCCTCTACATGGCGGTCATACCATCTTAGACTTAACGGCTTGGCGAAAGCAGATAACCATTCCGAATATCGACCGGATAGATTGGTCAGGTATAAAAGCGCAAGCCGACCGGATCGACAGATCACAACATCTTGTATCCGGCTTTGTTGAAATGGGATTGTTTGAAAGATCTTATCTTCTCCTTGGTATGGAAGAAGCACTGATGGCTTATATTACCGAATCTGGACTTATGGAAGAAATGATTTCCGCCATTGCCGACTACAAGATTGCCTTGATCCAGAAATTTGACGATGTTGCGGATCTTAATATGGTTTGGTATGGAGACGACTGGGGAACCCAGGAAAGTCTTTTTATTCCTCCTGATCTTTGGAGGAAAATTATTAAACCTCATACAAAACGTATTTATGACTGTATGAAAAAACGCGGTATTATTATCAATCAACATTCCTGTGGAAAAATAGAGTCTATTTTTAGCGATCTGGTGGAAATTGGGGCAGATATTTGGAACCCATGTCAACCATGCAATGACCTCGCCCGGCTTAAAAAAAAGTATGCAGGGGAAATAACGTTTTGTGGAGGGATTGATAGCCAGTTCGTGCTGGATAGGCCTGGCATAACACCCGAAGAAGTAAAAATAGAGGTTCGTAAACGTATTGATGAACTGGCTGAGGGCGGAGGTTATATAGCTGCCCCCAGTCACGGGGTGCCTTATAATGAAGAAATTATTAATGCTATGAACTCGGAAATCTCTATTTATGGTAAAAATTTTTATAATAAAGTGTAAATGACAAAAACAATTGTCAAGTCAGAGTCAAAACTCTTCATGGGAAGCAAGTTTTTAAAAAAATTACAAATAATACAGGAAGCAAAGGCAATGAGTAAAAACACGAATGAATTTATTTTAACTGATTTCGTATTTCCTCCGGCAGAAAATACTCCGGGTTATTTTTGGATATTGAATTCCCGTCTGGAACCAGATATGCTCAAAGAACAATTGCAGGAAATGGCGGCAATGGGAGCCAGAAGCGTATGCATGCTTCCGGCTCCTAGAGTTAATCGCCCCGGAGTTCTGCCTTCTGAAATGGAGCCGGACTATCTTTCCCCGGAATATATGAACATTATAAAAGAACTCGTTGCCGAATGCGAAAAACTCGGGATGAACTATTACCTCTATGATGAGGGCGGCTGGCCATCTGGTGGAGTCTGCGGGCAAGTCTGGCGGTGCAATCCGGAAAAGTTCGCGCGTTGTTATCTAACTTCCGATGGCAAAGGCAGCGTTAAAATCGAGAGTCAACAAGACAATCCGGCAATTGCCGCTCCTTATTCCAATGTCATTACTACCGGGGTAACCGATAAATTTATCGAACTTACCCATGAAGCATACCGCAAAAAGCTGGAAAAGTATTTCGGAAAAACCATCCGCTGGACTTTTACGGATGAGCCTGCCATGCCTTATTGCATGCCGGGGACTTTAACTTGGACTGCGGATTTCGGAGAAGAATTTTACAAACGCAAGGGCTATAAGCTGGAACCATTGCTTCCAAAGCTTTTGCCGGAACCGGAATCCGGGGAAGAAGCCGAAACTACTGCCGCCAGAATTGATTTTCAGGACGTAAGGTCACAGCTTTTCGTTGAACGCTATATGCTGCCGATTCGCACCTGGTGTCGCCGTAATAATTTACTGTCCGGCGGCCATCTCGGCGGTGAAGATGAGCCATTGATGTGTAGTATTCATGGTTACGGCCATATTTTGCGGGCGCTCCGTGCTCTGGATTTGCCGGGCGTAGATGTAATCTGGCGCCAACTCTTTCCCGGCTTGCGGCATCATCCGTTTCCAAAATACGCTTCCAGTGTGGCGCACCAGGCGGGCCGGAATTTTGTCTTAGGCGAGGTTTTCGCGGTTTACGGAAACGGTTTGACGCCTGTCCAGATGCGCTGGCTGCTGGATTATCTGTTGGTAAGGGGGATAAACGTTTTCGTATTCAGCAACTACTCTCAAAGCACGAGCGCAGGAAATAACATGGCTGGATGCCGTCCCCACTTCGGTCCGGTTGAGCCGTTGTGGAAATATTTTGATCTCATTCACAATTACGTCGGACGCTGTTCATATCTTCTGACGCGGGGTGAACGTTTGTGTTCGGCGGCCGTGTACTTTGATATCCGTTCGCTGTGGGCTGGCGGTGAACATGCTAAAGAAGCCAACACCTGGCATGAACGCGTATCCGAAAAATTACTGCAGAGACAATGCGATTTCGATTATATTGATGATGATGTATTGGAAACGGCGGAAATCGCGAAAAGCGAGTTGAAAATTGATCAGGCGCAATATTCTGCGGTTATTATTCCGGAACATTCGATGATGACTGCGGGAGCTAGGGAAAAATTAAAAAAATTCCGTGAGGCGGGAG
>JBAYCO010000585.1:0-2631 GCA_041668685.1 Victivallaceae bacterium
CGGCGTGAACAGCGGACGTTTTTCAACGGCCGCCCGGTCGAGGCCCCGGCCGCTTACCTCGGTATCCGCGACGGTTTCGACGGTCTGCTTGAAAAAGGCCGGTTTCCTCCCTGCATTCTTTTTATCAGGCTCGACCCTCATAGTATTGACGTCAACGTTCATCCGGCGAAACGCGAGGTCAGGCTGAAACAGGATTATAAAGTTTCAGCGGTTATTACCTCGGCGGTGCGGACTGCTTTGCGGCAGTCTCCCGCGCCGTCGGTAAGCCTGGACGGCAGGATACCGATCAAATCCCTTTTACGCGGCGCTGAAATCAATTATGCTACCCCGGATACGGAACAGTCCGCTTTCGATTTTGAACCGGAGCCGCAAGAAAAAAGTTACGTCGCGCCCCCGACAGAACAGGGCGTTTCGCACGTTCCGGAACCGGCGCCGACTGAAGCTGAAGTCCCAGCCAGTACCGGAAACGTTGATGATACCCTGAATTTACCGGGCAGCGGCGCGATAAAAATCCTTGGTTTTATTGATGAGACGTATATTGTCGCCGCAAGTTCTGACGGTCTGCTGCTTATTGACCAGCATGCGGCGCACGAAAGAGTTATGTTTGAACAACTTCTTGATGCCGCCGCCGAAGGAGTCGCGTCCCAGCAGTTGCTTTTGCCGATAGCGCTTGAGCTGTCAAGGGCCGAAGCCGCTTACCTTAACCGGCATTCGGAAAGCTTCTCCAAGCTCGGTTTCGATATCGAGGCCATGAGCAGTAATACCGTTATGCTCAATGCCGTCCCGGCTTCCATGAAACAGGAGAATGCGGGCGGGGTTCTGCGTGATCTGCTTTCCGACCTGCTCGATGAAGGCAAAACCGTCAACAAACTGGATGCTGAAGCTTTGGCGATGGCATCCTGCAAGGCCGCGGTCAAGGCGCACGACCGTCTGAGTTTTTATGAGGCGCAGTCTTTATTTCGACAGTTGTCGCAATGCAAACTGCCTTTTTCCTGTCCGCACGGCCGCCCGACGGTAATAAATATTTCCATCAAAGAACTGCAACGCCGTTTCGGCCGGAAATAAAATTAATCATTCAACGCGCGTTGAAACGCGTCGAGAGCCGCCGGGAACGGCGTCAGCACCCGTTCAAGAACTCCCTGCACATAGGAAATGCACATCCCGTAATTGGTGACCGGAACCCCGGCGCGTTCCGCCAGTTGCAGACGGGCCAGCGTTTCGCGCCGGTTCAACATGCAGCTTCCGCAGTGAACCACCAGTCTGTATTCTTCCAGGTTTTCCGGGTAATCGCGTCCGGCGTAGACATCAATTCCGACATCGACGCCAAGGTACTGGCGGAGCCAGCGCGGGATTTTTACCCGGCCTATATCATCGGCGGCGGGATGATGCGAACAGGCTTCGGCAATCAGGATCTTGTCGCCGTGTTTTATCCGTTCAATGGCGGCGACGCCGCGCGCCAGCAGTTGCATATCGCCTTTCAGACGGGAAAATAAAATCGAGAACGTCGTGCAGGGAATTGTTTTCGGGGTATCCGCCGCCATTTTCATGACCACCTGCGAATCGCATACGGCTAGGTCCGGGGGAGTTTTCAGCCGTTCGAGCAAATGAGCGTATTCACGTTCCTTGACCACGATTACCGAAGCGTCATTATCGAGCGCGTCGCGGATCGTCTGAACCTGGGGCAGGATCAAGCGTCCTTTCGGAGCCTGCAAATCTATCGGCACGATAAGGACGGCGAGGCCGCCGGAGGGAAGCAAGTCCCCGACCAAAGGCGGCGGCTGGATGAAATCATCCGGACATACCGCCAGCAGTGCTTCTTTGAACGTGCGCAAACCGGTTTCCCGCAGTGCGGGCGTTACGCTGGAAACCGCGATTACCGACTTTGCGCCTTCCGCTTTCAGTTTTTCACGGAAAACCGAATCGGCCGGATTGATATCGATTTTGTTGATGACGGCGACAACCGGCAGTTTGTGTTCGGCGGCCAGTCGCATGATATGCGCTTCGGGTTCTCCCCATATGCCGTTTTCACAGAGTACGACCACGATTTCCGCCCGGCGGAAGGTTTCGGTGGTCTTTTTGAGCCGGGAAGCGGCGAGTTCCGTGGTATCGTCGAAACCGGCGGTATCGAGAAATATGATCGGGCCGAGCGGCAGGAGTTCCATAGTTTTTTCGACGACGTCGGTTGTCGTGCCGGGCAAAGGCGAAGTAATAGCGGTATCCTGCCCGGAAATCATATTCAGGAAACTCGATTTGCCGACATTGGTGCGTCCGAATAACGCAATATGGAGACGCATGGATTTAGGGATTTTTTCCATAATATCAAAAACTTTTTATTTAGCGGTGTCCTAAAGCTACCAGGTTTTGCGGACGCAGAACGCTTTCTACTAGTTCCGGGTCCAGACGGGTTTTGAGAAAAGCGCGGATATCGGTATTTCCCGATTTCCGGAATTCCTCCAGAAGTTCCCAAGCGCGTTCATAACCCAAACTGGGAATAAATGCGGTTATAAGCATCGGACAGGCGTCGAACAACTCCCGGCAGCGTTCCGGGTCGGCGGTCAAATTATCGACGCACTGTTTGAGCATAGTGGTCAGCTTGCACAAAATATCCAGGGCGGTAAGCAGTGAATCCGC
>JBAYCO010000586.1:0-2627 GCA_041668685.1 Victivallaceae bacterium
AAACCGGGCTGGTATGGGATATCCGGAAGGAAAGAAACCTTAACAATTATTTCAAATTGACGGAAACCCACATAAAAGAATACGGCAAGCCGGAAATTTTTCACACCATCGGGCTCGCTGAAAGAAAATGTTTTGCTTCGCGCGCCGACAACTTGAAACTGAAACTTCTGGCATACCGCTTGTTAAACAGAAAACTCAGGGAGCATTATCCCAATGCTCCGCTGCTTATCGCCAGCTGGGACTTTCCCATGTACTGGGAAGATGATGAAGTAAAAAAACTTATTGCCGAGTTTGATCCGGATAAAACGATTTTATTTGATTATACTGCGGAAAGCATGACTACCGTCAACAATTTTACCAAATGGGGCGTGGTTAAGAAATTCCCGTGGATTTTTGGTATTTTTCATGCCTATGAACCCGAATCCGATATCCGAGGCGATTACAACCAGATTATGAAAAGATTCAAAATAGCCGCCGGTGATAAATTTTGCAAAGGAATGGCTTTCTGGCCGGAATTATCCCACAGCGACACTTTCATGCTGGAGTTTTTCAGCTCGAATGCCTGGTGTCCTTCCAACTGCTCATTAGAAGAGCGAATTGGAATTTTTTGCCGGGATCGTTATGGCGTCTCCAGTAAGCAAATGGCCGAAATATGGCAGGACTTCATGCCGCTGGCACAATTGAGCTGTTTTTATTGGGATCGGACTAAACCTTTCCGACAAGTAAACTTATTTTTCTTTAATATTCTTACCTGTAACTATCTTAACTTCTATAACAGGATGACTGATGCATGGAAATATCTGTGTGGGCGCTTTTCTCCGCGCCTTAAAAAAGCCCCTGAGATTTTTGTCCGGCTTGCCGAATTGGAGTTTTCCGAAAAGGACGAATTTATTTACCGGGATATTATGGATATCGCTAGAACGACTGCACACCGGGTACTGTTTTATGGTTTCGTAAGATTGAATCTTGAAATGGAAAAATGGCGGAACTCGAAATCTTCTCCTGAAAAAGTAAAAAAAATCGGAGAAAATTGTTTTGAACTAATGACTCAGCTTGGCGAGTTTCTCGGATTGCACCATGATTATTCCTTATATTATTCGTTCCTGAAACTTGGAAACAACCGTCCGGTTAATCCTGTTTTTGAAAATACTTTAAAAGGGAATGCCGAAAATGATTATTGTCGTTCTTTCATTTATGAACTTTTTCAAAAAATATATATTGAAGAAATAAAAGTATATCTGAAATGGATTACGGATAAAATTGAACGCGGCGACAAAAGCGAGTGGAAAAGACCGGAATATTTCCGTACGGAAAAGGAGAAAATACAGCAGAAGTTCTATGACACTCCACTGCAATCAATGGCTCCTCTTCCAGTTGCCGATAAGAAACTTGCCGTCAAGAAAAAACTTATTACGATGAGTAAAATTATAAAAACGATAGTTTCTGGTTAAAACCGCAAATATAGATATGAAATCCAATATTATGCGAAAAAGAGATACTAAATCAAAGCATTGGCAAAATAAGCAGCATCTAAAATTGGGAGCCGCTGTACTGATTACCATCGGCATTTGTGCTTGGGTAATCTATGGTCTGAAGCCGGAAGTAACGCCGAAATATGGTGATTTTGCGTAATAGGAGAACAATGTTATGTAAAAAAGAAATGACAAAATTGATCGGTTCAATGAGAAATAGTTAATAACAAAAATTATGTAAATCCTACTGGAGGAAAATAAGAATGATTACCGAATCAGATTTGTATCGCAGGTTAAAAATTGAAATAGATAAAATTCCCGCAATAGATACTCATGTTCATATAAAACCGGCTGCGCCGTTGGCAAAGAATCTTGCCCAAATCCTTTATTACCTCAATTATGTAAGCGAACTTATTGCGGGCGGTGCCCCGGACTCGTTCCATGACAATGAGACTCTGGATCCCATCAGCCGCGTTAAGGCATTTGTGCCGGAAATGGAAAAATCATCATGTTCGGTGCATGCCTGGATGCTCCGGGAACTTTTGCGAACGGTTTACGGCTTTGACGAAAAGCTCACGGAAAATAACTGGAAAAAGCTTTATGAAACGGTAGACCGGAAAAGTCATGAACCCGGCCGTGTCAAAGAAGTCTGTAAATTGGCCGGAGTGGAAAAAGTTTTTATCCATCTTCCCGCCGTCCCCGTTGCACAAAGCGGGCTTGATCAATCCATATTTGTCGGACTTTCCGACCTTGAAATTCCAGTGGTTCCGGGCGCAAAAGGCATAGCCGCCTTGGAACAGCAAACCGGAGCGTCTATAAGTTCTGCCGATGATATGTTCAATGCCGCGGTCGAATATCTGCAGCGCGGTGCCGCTTGTGGTCAGCGCGGCGTCCGCATTGGAATTTCGCCCGCCCTGAGACTGAGCCGGCCCGGTCGCGCCGCCGTGGAACGTTCTTTCGACCGGCTGATCATGGGCAAAAACTGTCAGGATGAAGATCGGGTGATAGTCGAGACTTTCGCGCTGGACGCCGTCCTTGCCGGCGCCGCCGCAACCGGAATGGTCGTTCAGGTATTTGTCGAAGGCAGTTTCCTCGGCGAAGAAAGAATTCCGTCGGCGGAACAGTCGCTGGCAGCTTCGCTCCACGGCCTGGTAA
>JBAYCO010000587.1:0-2624 GCA_041668685.1 Victivallaceae bacterium
ACCGCGCCGGAAGGCGGACGATAATCCTGTTCCGGGTCAGCGCCGGTTTCGTCGCTGAAATTGACCGTTGACATGGCTTCGGCTTCATTTTCCTGAAGTTTGAGGATGTAGGTGTTCCTGCCGTAAACGACATTGACCGTACCCGATGCCCCGGCCTTCAATGCCCGGACGCTGAAATAGTAACTTCCCGGCTGAAAGGACAGGAGAAAATCACAGACCGGAGCCCCATTGACCTGGTAATGAACTCCATTCATGGCCACATTGCCTGCCGCTATGCCTTCGATCTGGCCGGGAAACATGATCGTCGTAACGCCTTTATCCAGATAAGTCGCAATCGGGAAAACTTTATTGCAATCCAGTTTGTAAGTGATGATCTCCTTATGTTCTTCAGCAGCGTAAAGCATCCCGGAAAACGGCAGTGATATAAAAATAAGATATGGTTTCATTTCTTTTCTCCGGTTTCATAATGAGTTATTTTGACTACGCACAAAGGCACTTTGCCGTTTTGAGAAATGTCAGGGTTTTTGCAGAGCATCAGTCCCAGGCGGAACAGTTTCACGTCCACATAGGAATGGTTCATGTAAGTGCAGGTTCGGATAAGCTGTCCGGTGACATTCGCCAAGTAAACGCCTTTTTTTTGCCTGAGAACATGGATATTGCCGATTTCGCTTTTCTGGATTATGTTTTTTTTCTCAAATTCCCGTTGCTCTTTTTTTATAAGATTTGCGACCGCTTCGCCGCAGTTTTTCATGAGAAAAGCCTGCTCAAGACCGACCGGATCGTCCGTGCCTTTTAACGAACGGTCAAGGAGGCTTTTGACCGCGAATTTTACGCATTCGATCTGCATTTTTCGGGCGTCCTTGAACGGCTTTGACTGCACCAGGTGGAAGTTGGCGGCATCATCCATGACAATCACTTTTTCCTCGTCGGCTTCATGCAGGAGATAAATAATCAATAACGGCTGGATTATGCCCACAATCCCCAGAAAGATCGCGATTTTCAGGTATAAACGGCTCTGTAAATAGTGACTTTTAAAATAATTCATTGCTTTTTCCCCATTGCTTGAGTTACGCTGTTTAATGATATTGACGGCGTTGCGGTTCTGACCGTTGTGTGCCGCTTGTTTGTGTTTACGGAGGTTCCTGAGCTGATTTTTTGCGCCAGCACGGTAATGGGGCGGCTTGCGGCCATTGAAGCTAATGAAGCCGTCCGCATGTTGCTGATAACCGCCATTCCCGGATTAGCTCCGCTCAGGATCGAGAACATTAGAATCGGGGTGAGAATGTAAAAAATGCACATCCCGATCAAAAGGGCGAGCAGAAATACGAGCAGTCCCAGGAGCGCGCTGCCGCCTGAAACAACGATCACCCCGGATGAAGCGTTCAAGGCGGTCGGAACCCCAACCAGGGCGATGCCTTTAAGGATAAAAATATCCGCAATCTGATAACCGACGCTCCACATCATTACCGCCAGCGTATAGGTGATAAACTGGTACAATCTGCCGCGAAACGGCTCCCAGGCCGCCAGCCCCAGAATAACCGGGGCCATGATCTTGAAAGCGATAACGAAAAATGCCTGGACAAATCCCGATATGGAACGCAGGATACAAGTGCAGGAAAGCAGCATCTTGAAGAAATTCGCCTGCAGCGAGGTGATGAAATCGTCAAAGAAACCACTGTCGCCCTCGAAGCGAACCGTCCGGCATTTTTCCAGATAAGCATCGATCTTGTTGTCGCCGGCCGCCGTCATGCTTTCGAAGATTTCCGTTCCCTCATCTACAATCGGGTTGTAAAAAGCAATAAAAGCGGTCAGAAAAGCGGTGAATAAAATCCGTTCGGACAACCCCGTTGCCCGTGCCTTGAAAACGCCGAGTAAAAACGCTCCCGTAATCGAGGCGTATGAAAAATACCTCAGATAGCCGCTGATAATATTGACCATTTCATCCGTCATTATTCGTCATCCTCGGAAGCGTTCTGTAACGGGTCGGCGTTCAGAAAATCCATTAATATCTGCTTGGATTTCGCCTCGTTTTGCAGTTTTTCCCGCTGGTCGTTCCTGACCTGGACCGCCACAAGTTTATTGAAAGCCTGCTGTTCCTGTTCGTTGATAGTTGCCAATTTACCGTTGACTACCTGCAACGCGACGTTGAGTTTTTCCGTTTCAGCTATTGAACGCACATTGCCTAAAGCCAGCGCCAGCGCGCCGCGCTTGGCGATCAAACTTTTTTTCGTGTCCCGGTTCTCATCCAAAACCCGCTCATAATTGACGTAAGCGGCTTCGGCAACCTGGTACTTGAGTTCCGGTTCGCTTTCACTCCCGTAAAGGGTTTCGGCATCGCAGGAGCTTAAATCCTCACCGCTTTTCGCGGCGTTGCGGATATTTGACAAAGTCAAATTCTTGATCAGCTTGGCTTCGCCGCAGGAGGATACGCCCGTATCAATCAACTGCGGATTGCCGACTTTTTCCGTGAATTCCCCGAACTCTTCCTTAAAGTTTTCTATTATTTTCTCAATGTTGTTGGAAACGTCATAGGTGTTTCCCGTATGCTTGATTATCAAATCAAGCCATTTCCGGCTGTTTTCGATTGCCGCGATCTGCGCTTTGGCGTTCAAATACAACTGCTG
>JBAYCO010000588.1:0-2624 GCA_041668685.1 Victivallaceae bacterium
CTTTTTAAAAATGAGCATGCAAATTTTTAAAAAGATGCGAACGTTCGAGCTGAATGCAGAGAGTGCGCGGTACTTCAGCGAGAAGCCTTGTCAAGGTGTAAAACCGGCATAAAGCCGCTTCCTGTGGTCGCTTTTTATACGGTTTTAACCATTGACAAAACTTCTGCGCTAAAGTGAAAAAGAAGTGTTCTGAAAAACAAAAAAAATTGTTTTTCAGGCATATGAAAACGGGGAAATGAAAAATCCCCAATAAATAGTTAAAAACCAATAATATAAACAAAATTATAGAGCGAAAGTTTTGACAGAACCATAATTTAAACGAGGAGAAAAAACAATGAAAGGCATTAAAATTACTTTTTGCAGATTTTTGTGTTTAACCGTCAACGTTGTATTTTGTGCGGGACTGTGCCTGCTGGCCTCCTGCCATAGACCATATGCCAGCGTAGGTAATCCCAAGGTTTACGGAGACTCCCAGACCAGAATGCTTCTGGACCGGCTCCATAAAGACGTTCGCAGCTATCTTCCATCCATCACCGACGCCACACCGCAAAGCGCTTCCAGAATCCAGCAGGAATACGGCAAGTTGTTTACTTTCAAGGTTGAACCGGTCGGCAGCACTACTTCAACCAGCAAACCCGAAAGCCTTCTTCAGCTTACCCCTATCCAAATGCCTGCCCAGGATGAAACGACCGCGCTCGGTTTTACCCAGACGCTGCGGGAACGCATCCGGCGCCAACAGGATATTTCCCGGCACGAACTGTTATATATCGGGGACCAGAGTTTCCTTGAAGAAAAAAAGAGCCTTTATCTTGTCAGGCTTGACATGACATTGCTTCTTACCGGGACATTAAGCTGTCAGCAATATATAATCGTTAACTTCACCCTCAAGCCTTCTTACGACAACAAGGCTGATATCGCCGGAACTTACCGGAAGTTTACCGAAAACATAAAAATTTATGCGCTGGCGCCGGAATACGCTTCAGCGTTGTCAAAGGACTCATTCCTTTCTCGCGGCATGAAAGAACTTAACGGCGCCTTGAGCGGCAGCGTAAAAGGATTGAATCTTTCCGCCGAAGCCAACCTGGAAAAACAGCTCGAACAATATTTTACTTCCACCAACGAAACTCCGCTTCAGCTTGCCATACCCCGTCCCCACGATACGGATACGAAGACGTTACCCAAAGTGATAACAGAAAAGAAGGCGCAAAAATTGCCGTATCCTGAATATGCTTTTGCTTTCGGGCCGCAGCGCCATATTGTCAAACGTTCCTGGATCAATCCCTGCCGGTGGTTCGGCGATACTTACATTATAAATTATGAACATGTTCCGACTACGGTTGACTGTTACGCGCTGATCATCGTTGATGATTCATTCTTCGAAAATACGGACTCTGTGTGCCTGACGCTGCAAGTTAATGCCTTTAAAAGGCTTGACAGCTTTAATTGCGGAATAAACTGGAACTGGCATAAGAAAAATATAGGCGACTTTACCATTGAACTTCATAAAGGCATAGCCACGGACCCTGCCCGGCGGCTCCGGGAGCTGTGTGACGACGCCGGGGTTGTGTTTTCTTCTATAAATACCTCTCTCGATTCAGCTTTTTCCACATGCAACAAGGCAAAAGCCGCCGAGACGGTAAAAAACTGCGAGCAAAAATTGAATGCCTTCAGGAGCAATCGCGACCGGGAAATTGCGCAACTTGCTTCCGGGTCCTTGAAGGAAATTGACACTAAGTATAAAGACTGCGCCAACGCTGCCGCTGCCGCGATAAAGCAAGCTGCGGAAATTCTTAAGGACCCGAAAAATTCCACGCCCGAAAAATGCAAAAGCCTGGATATCGCGCTGCATACTTTTAAATTCACTTATTTCAGCATGACAGGCGCTTCCGCCGCGCCCGATTCCATAAATCCCATCGTGAATTCAACCATAATAGTGCATACCAGCAAGCTGCCGGTGACTCCGGCGACGTTCCTGACTGTGGACGGGATTGCGATCTCGGCGTCGAACACGACCGTGTTGGGCAAGCATATGCTCATGGTCAAAATCCCAACCTTGAAACCGTTCCAGAAACTTGCCGCGGACACCATGGTGGACTGTATTGTCGCCACCCCCGGCGTCCAGGGAGAAGAACGGCTCAAGCTGACAATCCGCAAAAACGCGACCGGGAGCGAGCCGGAGAAGCCTGTTTTGACGCTCAGTCCGGAAAAAGGCAGAATAGGAGAAGCCGTCACAATCACCAGCAATAACTCCACCTCTTATCCGCTTTCTTCGGTTACAAGCGTAATATTCGGGACCAAGGTCATAACTCAAAGCAGTTTCCTTTTCCAGAATTCGTCAAAGATAATATTCAACGTACCGGAACCGGATAAGGATATCACGGCTTCAGTGGGCGTTGCCATTCTGCCGCAGTTTGATAAATTCACGGAATTGAAATTTACTTATGCCGTGCCGCTCACGGCTTCACGGGCAGATAAAAAATAAAACGTTAACATAGAAGGACACGGTTAATAATGTAGCTCAAGCGTCTCGCTTGAGTCATAAATTGGTAAACGTTGTTAAGCAAAGGGACACAACCGAGACGGTTGTGCTACATTCAGGTTGTGCCGCGTTCATTTGTGACAAA
>JBAYCO010000589.1:0-2624 GCA_041668685.1 Victivallaceae bacterium
GCCATTCGCAGGGGACAAAATACTCCCGTGAGTCCCGGCTGTAGATTTCCACATTCGCATCGGCCAAAGCCAGGCTTATCGCCATGTCCCGATCACGGTCAAGAAAAAATACCGGAAGAAACAGACGGTCGTTAACCCACGCGAAACGGATCAGCGCCTGAACTTCATGGTTGTAATTCAGCTCGATGTAAGCCGCATCGGTGATCTGTGAATTGATGATAGTTGCCATTTTGACAATCTCCTTGTTGCGGGTTTATATCTTCCCGGCAACCGCGCCGGGAAAGTGTGTTTCTATGAGGCGGCCAGATATTCCTGAAACCGCGTTATCAGCTCTGAAATCTCATTTTTATCCAGCCGCGCCGTAACGGCTTTGAAGATGTCCGCAAGCTTATCCGGAGGCGAAGCCGCCGGTTTTCTCATCCGTTCGTAAGCTTTGTTGATGCTGATTTCCCCGGTCTGAACCGCCGCGATCAGCTCTTCCGGTGCCCGGCGCAATACCGCCCTGCTTTTTTTCAGTTTCCACTCTGAAATTCCCAGCAAAGCGGCGGCGGCCTGAGTCGTATGCCCCAAGACATGTATTTCATCATGGCATTTCGGTTCAGATAGAGTCTTAAGCTCGCTGATACAACGCAGGATGTCCGCGTCCCGCAGGTTGCGCCGGTTCCGCTGGCAGCCGATGGCATATCGTAGCGCCGCCGCTTCGTCAGGAAATTTTTTGCGGACGACCGGGATTTGAAAGAGCCCCGCCTTACGCGCCGCCCGGAGCCGGGAGTGCCCGTCGATCACCACCGGTCGATCGCAGTCCCACAACACGATGGGCTGGGTCGGATCGTAACCGTTTTTCCGCATGTCCCAGATTATGCGCTCAAGCACCGCATCCTGAATCGGAAACAACTCCCGAAACGGCGGCGCGGTTTTTATATCTTCAATGAACATTTGAAACTCCTTTAGACGGGATGATATTCGATTTTAGGCGGTTCGCCAAATTCGTCCTCTCCCAAAAAACACAGGAAAAAATGTCGGATTTTCGCCAGGCGTTTGTAAAACTGCCCCGGAGTCATGCTCTGTTCCGCCATGATTTCATAAGGAGTCATGATTTTGAGGTCTTCGCAAAGTCCCTGAAGTTCGGACGGAAGATAGCCGATGGCGGCGTTAACGTCCCGGCAGCGCATTTGCTTCCATACCGGGTTACGGGCATCTTTATCCGGCATGCCGAAATTCCCGCTGGAAGACAAATGTTCGATCAGCGATGAAGTTTCATCATCCTCACTTTTGCCGGGGAGTTCCACATTAAGTGAACAACTCTTGCGCCAGTCGCGTTTCTGCGCATAACGTGAAATGAGGATCGCGTTGAGCTTGGATTTTACAGCTGCCGCAACCAACCCGACGCCGTTGCCGCGTTCGAGGTTAAGGCGCTCCAGCGCTTTCAATCCAGCGCTGACCAGTTCCTGCTCCAGGTCCGGCAGATCAGCTTCGGTAAAGCCATGCCTGCCTATAGCTTTACGCGCCGCACTTTTAGCAATTCGCACTACCATTGGATCGATGCCGGGATATTTATTGCAATAGCCGCCGGGCGGCGACAAAGTATCAATTCCTTTTTTATCCATCAAAGTTTCCCTTTTTATAAAAAGGTTATGGAACGTGCCCTGACAGTCATTTTTGACTGAAAGAAAAAGCATGTCCCTTCAATGGCTATAAGGGGATAGATTTCGTCTATGATTCATAGATTTCGTCTATGATTTGTCTTTTTCATGATTTTTTTGCAAAAAAAATGCTGAATTACGGTTTTCATTAGAAAAAATCCATAATTCAGCAAAAATCCATGATCTCTTTTTATATATGCCAAGTAAAATTTCCTTCCGTAAAATATTTTGGTGTTCGCCCGAATTTAATCGAATGCTTGAAGTGTATAGCTAATTTCTCATTATGTTCGTCGATTTTGTCTATGGCATAATTAACTGCATTACGAAATGAGGTAACGATATTATTAACTTGACCCGAATAATTTTTCCTCTGTCCTGACGGACTGATAATTTCATTGATTTTGCCAGTTAAACTGTGCAAATCCTGCTCTAACTGTTCAGCCGTTATATTATCGCCAACGGACTTGGCCTTCTCTATATCATGGTTGATTTGGATGATTTCCTGCCTGTATTGTCGGATGGCTTTATCGTCCGCGATATTATCTGTTACGGAATCCGGTAATTCACCGAATGAATAGCCTTCTGTCAGAAAACTATCTTCAAGTATGTCAGCGGACATAACACTTTCAGATTCGCCAGAAACCTTCCGTATGATTTCCATAATTGGAGTGGTTTCGTTCGGCCTGCCAAGCATAAAATGTAAATATCTGGCACCGGTTTCCGCGCCCATCAACATGAATTTTTCCCCGCCATCATACCTCACCTCCCATGCATCGCCGCATTTGCGGAAGATGTTTTCCGGCTCGGGTTCAGGTTCCGGTGTAGACGGCGTTACCAACTGCGCCAGGTTGCACTCCCGGATCAACTCTAATTCCGTTTGCGCGTTGAAGTCGAGAACCTCGTTAAGTGGCACAAACGCCGATCCCATCTCCTTTAATATTCTGTCGCAGGTTTCATTAATTACTTTCCGGTCGGTTACCA
>JBAYCO010000590.1:0-2617 GCA_041668685.1 Victivallaceae bacterium
CAAAACCGACGATAAAACTCAATGCCGTCACGCTTGACTACGACTGGAATCAAGAAAGAAAAACAGCCCGGCTTGATACAATCCTCGAACCGGGCCGCAAATTGCTTGTAACCGTTTAAAAATTCGCAATACCGAAATGTTCGCAATAACGTTTATACAGCCCATGGGCGGCATTATAACAAGAGTTAGGACTCATAAAGTGGGAAAACTCAAAAGTTATCGCTTTCCGCGCTCCGGCTTTTTCCGCAGCCTTGAGCTTTAAAAGCACTTTATCCCATTTTAACGGCAAAAATTTTATCGGCATTTCCCGGTCGAAAGTCTCACAATTCGTCCAGCATTGCATTCCGAATTTATCGGTAAGTTTGCGGTTGATTTCCAGATAATCGCTCAATTCGAAAAAATCCACATGCCCGTCCTGGAACGCGACTACATCGACCACTCCTTCCAGACCGGCAAGAATATCACTCCATTCCTTTTCATGGTCTTCGGGCAAAATACTGGATTTACCGGACAATACCTGCGGTTCCCACGCTCCGGTCTTGTTTCCCTGGATATAAGGCGAGATCAGAATCGGAAGCCCGCCGGATATTTCCTTGCAGTGTCTGCCCAGCCCCGCATAAGCTTCAATTACTTTTCCGGTTCGTCGGCTGACTTCCTGACATAAATACCAGCCGCCGAAAGCAGGGTATTTCCCATATTTAGCCCAAACTTCATCCACCAGCGGCATATTAACGGCAATTTCCTTGTCCCAGTCTCCATTCATCCAGTAATATCCGGAATCATACAACCCGAAAAAAAGCTTCATTCCGTATTTTTCCGCAAGACGCAAAAATAGATCAACCAGATCAATAGTGGGTTCATAACCATTCATTTTTTCCCCTAAAGTCCGGCTCGAAAATGCCATCCAGCGTTTCCAGCCGCAACGAATAAGCACTACGGTATCGATACCGATTACTTGCATTGCCGCAAAATCTTCATCCCATTCTTTTTCACCCCAGTTCTGGTGGGGAATGTCATGACTTATTTCATCTATAAAAGTTGCTGTTATTCTCATTTCTGATTTTTTAAAACTCCGTTAAAGTCAAAAAAGTTTATTATTTACTGCTTTGATTATGAGGCGGATTTTTTTAAATTATAGGGAAGCCACATCCTCCTGACGCTTTATATAGCTCCATAAAATAATCAAATGTTTATGTTCATGGAACCTATCGTGCGCAAATGCCTGATATTTCCCCATTCCTGCAATATCCATGCGCCGTTTTCTACGGAAAAAGCGCTTATCGAACCATTTGATATTGTGAATTTCCGCAACGCCTTGAACGGAACGTCCAGGGTATGGCGCAGAATGACATCGAGCGGGCCGGAATGAGTTACCACCGCGACTTTTCTGTCGGGATTTTCAGCCGCGATAAAATTCAAAAACGGAATCAGCCTATCATACATCTGCATTATACTTTCACCTTCAGGAATGACAAAATCCGGGTCCATGCTTATATATGTCCGATAAGCGTCAGGATAGTTTTCCTTAATATCTTCAAGGGTAATACCTTCAAATATTCCGAGATTCCTCTCGCGCAGACTGGAATCCTTTATAATCCGCAAACCGGTTCTCTCCCTGATATATTCCGCCGTTTCCATAGCTCTACCAAGATCACTGGAATATATTGCGGAAATATTCGTTCCGTAAAACTCCCCGGCAATCGCCGCCGCCTGTTTTTTTCCTGTTTCATCAAGTTCCCCGTGCATATGCCCCTGGAGAATAAGTTTACTGTTAAGCTTGGTTTGCCCATGCCTTATGATCACAAGTTCCGCCATATTAAAAATCCCTGTTCTTTAAAAAATTAAACCTTCGTATTTGAGCCACCGGACTAAACCGGTCAATGCAGCGGAACGCGCTCAAGTATTTCATCCAGCCAAATTCCGCTGCCCGCGTGCCCAAGGAACTTCGATTTCGGAGAAAATTTCATATCGGCCTGTTCCGGCGCCGAATGACAATCGGAACCGGCGCTCGAAAGAAGTTTATGCTTGACGCAGTATTTCCGGTAGAACGAAGAAAGCCCGGCCGGAATCATAGGATGGGCGCATTCAATACCATCAAAAGCAAGTTCCTCCCGCAAAGCATCCATAATATTTAAGGAATCTTCCTCAAAATAATGGAACGGATGAGCGATGAAAACTACTCCGCCGTATTTTTTCATAAGCGGCAGAACATCCTCGGCCGGAGGATATTCCGGAAAGGATACGCCATGGCGGATTTTATGCATAAACGCGTAAAAATCATCTTCGTTTTTTATATACCCTTTTCTCCTGAATTCCCGTCTGAGGAGATACGCGCTGACATGCGTTGCTCCCTGTTTCTCAATAACATATTCAGGACGGTAAATCCGGAGAAGGCGCAGACGTTCCTCTGTCCCGAACTCGTATCCGGCCTCCCGCATCCGTTCTCCCTGAATACTTCCGGTTAACCGCTGCCAGCAGCGATATCTTTCAAAAACTTTTTCAAGTTCGGGATTCGTTTTCAACGGCAGGCCCAGGCAAAGCATGTCTATGGCTCCCCGTGAAGTGTTGACAGTCATTTCCGCACCGGCAATGAAACGGACGTCCGGATAATTTTTCG
>JBAYCO010000591.1:0-2611 GCA_041668685.1 Victivallaceae bacterium
CGATAACAATGAAAACCCATAATCATTGCTTATCATGGGAGATTTCATATAAACCCACAACCCTAATAATAGGAGTAACCAAACTATGTTTACTATGTCAAAAGTAAAAGATGACAGTACCACTGGAAACAACTTTATGTTCTCCCATTTATCCAGTAACGACTATTACAGTGAAAATGAAAAAGTAACTGGTCACTGGTATGGAAGATTAGCTTATGAATTTGGAATTATCGGAAACGAAATTACGGCGGCGGAATTTGTCGCTATCCAGAAAAACAAGAATCCGTGGACGGGCGGCAAGTTGACGTTAGCTGTCCGGAACGGTTCTTCCCGCTTTTTCGACTTTCAATGTTCGGCGCAAAAATCCGTTTCCATCATGGCGGTCGTCATGAATGATCAGCGGCTATCTGAAGCCCATAGCCAATGCGTCAAGGAAGCCCTGTCTGAAATGGAAAAGTTCGTATCCTGCCGTATCCGCAAAGGCAACTTTAAAAATAGCGAAAAACTGGAACTTACCGGAAATATGATCGCCGGACTCTATGACCATAACGCCAGCCGGGCGCTTGACCCGCAGCTTCATACGCATTGCGTCATTGCCAACGTTACCTGGTGTAAATCTGAGCAGCGTTACAAAGCCCTTTCCGAATATGAAATCCTCAAGGCTATCCGGTACTGCGGAAAGTTTTATCAAAACGCGATGGCCAGGCGGGTTCAGGAACTCGGTTACGATATTGAATTAAAGCGAACCGAAAAAGGCATAGAGGGTTTTGAAATCAAAGGCGTCGATAATGAATTGCTTCAAAGGTATAGCCGCCGCCGTATTGAAATCGAAAAAGAAATAGAAAGATTTATCAATGAAACCGGACGCGAACCGACTCCGGCAGAAATCCATATTATCGCCAAAGAAACCCGTGAAGCTAAACTTACGGAGATCACCACGCCGGAAGTCCTGGAGCTCCAAAGGCAAATGCTGTCAAGTGAGGAGCTGTATAATTTACGTTCCATAAAATACAATGCTTTGGAAAATGAACGCATCATCAAACAAGTCGGCTCCGGAAAAATAAACCGGATATTCGGCAAAACCATAGACCATCTTTACGAACGCAAATCCGTGGTAATCGGGCACGAGCTTCTTGCAGAAGCCTTAAACCAGGGTATGAAAAACGCCAGTCCCGAAGACCTGAAACGGGCTTTGAAAACCAACCGGGAATTAATTCCTTTGACCGATTCACCGGATATTCTCCAAACCTATTACATTACCAGACGGGGGTTGGCTCTGGAACGCGAAGCGATCCAGCTTGCCAATGCCGGTATTAATCTTTTTCCCCCACTCGGCGAGCAAGCCGAAGTGGATACCAGCAAACTCTCACTTCTTCAGCGGAACGCTGTCAACGGCATTTTACAATGCCGGGATTTTGCCTGCATCCTGCGTGGTTATGCAGGGGCGGGTAAAACCACCGTATTGAAGCCGGTTAATGAAGGCTTGATCGCTGCCGGCAAAAATCCCCTGTATCTAGCTCCGACCAGGGGCGCGGTCAATGTTTTACAGGATGACGGATTTGAGAATGCGACGACCGTAGCGTCGTTCATGAACAATCCGGAAATCCCCCCAAACACCGTGCTGATCGTCGATAAAAGTTCGCTGGTCAGTGCGGCAGTCGGACATAGACTGATGTATATGGCAAAGCAGAACAACGCCAGAATACTCTTTGTCGGGGATCGCAGGCAACATTTATCGGTTGAAGCTGGAGATTTTCTGAAAGTCCTCGAATTCTACAGCAATATCAAAAACTTTGAGTTATCTCAAATCATCCGGCAAATTCCCAAACATTACCGCAAAGCCGTCCAGTTAATGGCGAACAACCGGACTGCCGAAGGACTGGAGCGTTTAAACGATCTCGGCGTAATCGAAGAAAAAAGCCATCATTATTTATCGGCGGCCGCCAGAAGTTATGTTAAGGTAGTTAACGATGGGGAAAAATGTCTGCTGGTCTCGCCAACGCACCGGGAAATAGACACGCTGAATGCCTTAGTTCGCAGAGAAATCGGCTTGGATTTAGGAAAACAACACTCAAGAACCTGTTTTCAGGATCATAACTGGACCCGCGAGCAGATCGCTAGTTACCAAACATACAAACCGGGTTATTCCATCCGCTTCAATACCCCGTTATTCGGTACTCCATATCAAAAACACGACATCCTGACTATTGAAAAAGTAGAGAAAAACAAGCTCATATTTACCAATGGAGAGAGCCTGGCACCGTCTAAATTGAAAAACGCAATCAGTGTCGGAGTAATAAAATCCCTAGATTTAATCCCCGGTGATAAAATCCTGATCACCGCCAATAATCCCGAATACAATCTTGTAAACGGCGATACCGCAACAATTGAGGAAATTTATCAGGACGGTGAAATCCAATTAACCGATGGCAGAACGATTCCGGCGGATTTTGAATCAATTTCATACGGCTACGCCACAACCAGCCACAAAGCCCAAGGTTCAACTTGCGACCACGCCATTTTAGCCGCCGCCCAAATGGATAACCGAGCCTGTTACGTCGGTTCCAGCCGCGGCCGCCAGTCGGTAAAAGTCTTCACTCCCGATTTCGAG
>JBAYCO010000592.1:0-2611 GCA_041668685.1 Victivallaceae bacterium
AACCGGATGTGTTCCGCCGAATATTCTTTGCCGCCTAATCCCAACAGGAACATCACCGAACAGCGCAGGCCGTGTTTTTGAGCTCGTTTGATTGCGTCTACCATGACGTTTACTTTTTCGCCCTTGTTGACAAGATCGAGGATTTTCTGACTGCCGGTTTCGAGGCCAAGGTAAAGGGTATTCAATTTAAGTTTTTTAAGCGCGGCAAGTTCTTCATCGCTCTTATCCAGAATGGAACTGCCGTTGGCGTAGACGTTAACCCTGGCCAAACGCGGAAAAAGCGAATTCAGGGCGACAAGATAAGTTTTCAGCATTTCAAAAGGCAACAGCATAACATCGCCGTCCGCGAGAAATATCCGCCGGGTTTCGGGATAATATTCGGCGCTTTTGATGAATTCGGCCAACGCCTCTTCCATGCCGCGCAAGGAATAGCGGACGCCTTTATACATCCCGCAAAAACGGCAGGTGTTATGCGGGCAGCCGTAAGCCACCTGAAAAATCAGGCTGTCCGCCTCGGCCGGAGGCCGAAATAATGGTTCTTTGTATTCAGGCATATATATTTTGAACATCGAACATCGAATGAATTTAAAATCTTGAATTTGACAGAACTTTGCTTCGAGAAAAGCAAAATCATTCGATGTTCGATTTTTTACGCTGTCTGGGCTTCTTTTCTTTTGAACTTGAACTGGCGTTTTGCTTCAGGAACCAGGTCATTGGCTTTGAGGCGGAAACGTTTTTCGCCCAAAACCTGCCGGACTTCTTCCAAAAGTTCCTCCGTCACCGTTACCCGGCAGCCGGGACCGGCTTCGATGAATACATATTTATCATCGACGCAGGAGATACACAGGATAACCGTAGTTTCACCGGGATGCTTTTTGCAGATATCCAATAAATTCTTCAGATCGTCGGAAGTATTTGAGCCTTCGAAAAAATGTATATGGATTTCCTCGGTATATGTGCTCATTACCTGCGCCATGGGAACTACTTTTTCAACGATAAGGCCGACCTGCCCGGTTTCCTGGTTTTTGCGGGTCAGGGCTTCAACCAGAACCGGCATATCCGGTTCAAGTTCGAGCTGGTCTTTTTCGAGCTGTTCCAGCCCGGAAGCGTAAACCATCGCTTCACGGGAAGTTTCCAGGTCTTCAAAATCAAGGACCCCGAACGGTTTTCCCGATTTCTTGCCGTAGCGTCTGGCATAGCTTTTCACAACCCCGCCGACCCTTACCCCGACATTATCGTCCAGGTCGTTCAGGTTTACAAGTTTCACCGTCGAATAAATTTCGACCATCTCGCAATATTTACCCAACGGATGCCCGGTCACATAAAAACCGAGCAATTCTTTCTCGTACTTGAGTATTTCGTTTTCGTCAAATTCCGGGATATCCGGAACGGGTATCGAGCAGATTTCATCCTGTTCAGAATCATCAAGCATATCAAACAGCGAGCCCTGCCCGGATAAACGGTCTTTTACCCTTGTCGCGGCGTAGCCCATGGTGGCGTCAGCCACCGCCAGTATCTGCGAACGGCGCAGGCCGAACGTATCAAAGGCTCCCGCCTTGGCGAAATGTTCTATTACGCGGGCATTCATCGCTTCGCCGCAGCGTTCGCAGAAATCAAGGAAATTACTGAATTTGCCGTCTTTGCGGGCTTCGATAATTTTACCGGCCGCGGCTTCGCCGCAGCCTTTCACCGCTCCCAGCCCGAAACGGATCGAATCGCCGTCAACGGAAAAATTGATCCCGCTGGTATTGACGTCCGGGGGCAGGACATTTATTCCCATTTCCCGGCATTCGTTCATCAGGAAAGCGATTTTTTCGGCGTTATCGATTTCGGCGGAAAGCACCGCCGCCATGAATTCGACCGGATAATTAGCTTTCAGATAAGCCGTCTGGTAGGCTATCACCGCATAGGCCGCGCTGTGCGATTTGTTAAAGCCGTAACCGGCAAACTTACCGATCTTTTCCCAAATTTCATCAGCTATTTTTTTATCTATCTGGTTATGTTCGGCACATCCCTTCACAAACTTCTCTTTCTGTTCAGCCAGGACATCGACTTTCTTTTTACCTATCGCCCGGCGCAGGATGTCGGCGCCGCCGAGGCTGAACCCCGCCAGCACCTGCACCACTTCCATAATCTGTTCCTGGTAAACCATAATACCATAGGTTTCTTTCAGTACGTCTTCCATCTTGGGGTGATCGTATTCTATTTCGCGTTCACCTTTTTTACGGGCGATAAAATCAGGTATGAACTGCATCGGGCCGGGACGGTACATCGCCACTAAGGCAATAATATGTTCGAGCGACTCTATCCCAAGCTGACGGCAAAGGTTCTGCATTCCGGCGGATTCCAACTGGAATACTGAAACCGTATCACCCCGGTTCAGGAGCTTAAAAGTTTCGACGTCATCCAACGGTATGTCGTTAATATTAATATCAATGCCGCGGGTTTCCTTGATATTATCCAAAGCCGTCTGGATAACAGTCAGGGTTTTCAAGCCCAGGAAATCCATTTTCAGCAAGCCGAGTTCTTCACAGGGAACCGCCGGGAAAGAAGTTATTATTTCTCCTTTGGCGCCGCGGGTCAGAGGCACGAGATTGTCAAGACGCTGGTC
>JBAYCO010000593.1:0-2605 GCA_041668685.1 Victivallaceae bacterium
CGGGTCAAATATGATGACGCTGTGAAGATTTACCGGAAATTGCTGAAAAAATTAACGGTTTTAACCCCCAAAAAGCCTGAAGTATGGCTCTGGACAGCTCAGGCCTGCCAACTGCTCGGCAAACAGGAGGAGACGGAGGCTTGTGTTGATAAAATGCTCCGTTTCGGGAAGGATTCCCACGCCGTTATCGATCCGGCGGTTGATTTTTTCCTGTATCTGGATAACCGGAAAGTCGCGGATAAAATAGCTTCCGCCCTTATGCAGTCGAAAGACGGGACTTTTGTCGCGATGGGTTGGAGTATCAAGGCCCAATTGGCGCAGAAGAACGGGAAATGGCAGGATGCCGTAAAGTATATGCGGAAAGCGTGTGAATTCAAGGAAAGCGGTGACGCGCTGCTTTACATATCGGATATTTATGCGGAAAACAAAAAGTATGATGAGGCGCTTGAATATGCCGATAAAGTTTTGGCGGGCGACCCTGATTCCCCCAAGGCGCTTTTCCGCAAAGCCGTGATTTTACAGGAACGGGTCAAATATGATGACGCTGTGAAGATTTACCGGAAATTGCTGAAAAAATACCCGAAATGGTCGCTGGCTCTGGTTAATCTTTCCGATATAATGGCGGCGAAAGGCGAATTCAAAGAAGCGTTGCGGTTGGCCCAGGAAGCGCAGGATGAAGCTCCCCTCTGGCCGCGTGGAAAACTTTGCCTGGCGCGGCGCCAGATTGATTGCGAAAACTATAGTACGGCCTTGCGGATTCTTGAAACGCTCGTGTTTCAGCAGCCGAATGATTTGGATGTCAAAAACGCGATTTCGCGTTGTCTGCCCCCGATTATCAAAGAATATATTAAGGAAAAATCTTTCAGCGCCGCTAAATTTCGTCTGGCGCAGCTTAGAAAGATCACGCCCGGCTCAACGGAGCTTGCTGATCTCGAAAAACTGCTTGCGTCCGGGGAAGAGGCGGCCCGGAAGGCCGCGGAAAAATAATTTGCGCTTCTGGTACAGTTGTAGTCACGGCTGTCCCTGGCCGTACCGAAGCTCAAGGTCTGAACCGCAGAAAGTTCTCAGACAGAGCCAAAAAACTCTAACCACGCCTGAAGGACGTTAAGTAAAACAATATGAAAAATTTTGTTAGCGGACTGAAACAAATGAAAACCGCGGACAGCGGACTTATTCTGGTTTCGGTCCTGACGGCGGTTTACGGTTTATATGAAGCTTTACGGATGCACCAGGAGCTTGAGTCCATCATTACCTTGTGGCTCCTGGCGGCGGGTATATTTGCCGTTACCGTCCGTAACCGAATAAAAAATACAAATATCCGGGGGCGGCAGGATGTAATTTTATCCTGGATATTTCTTGTTTTTGCGGGCGGAGCTTTATTTCTGACCGCTTTTGCAAACGCCATGTTTGCCATGCAGATTTCGCTTTTGCTGTTAATGGGAGCCTGTCTGGCGCGTTTTACCGATTACCGGACGGTTTTTAAACTTCTTCCGGCCGGAGCAATTTTTTTCCTTCTTCTGCCCAATGCGGATTATTTTAATTCCCTGATGAGTTATCCGCTGCGCCTGATCTGTTCTTATCTAACCTGTTTTATCCTGAAACTTTGTACCGTGGAAATAAGCTGTGACGCCACCATGCTGCATCTGGGAACTGAAAAAATCGCTGTAACGGCGGCTTGCAGCGGCATAAATCAGCTTGAAGCGATGTTTTTTATCGGCTGGATAATTACCATGCTGGTTCATCAGCGCTTGGTTTGTCGAGTCGCGCACTGGCTGTTGCTGCTGCCGATTGTTATTCTGTTGAATTCTCTAAGGCTGACGATAACTCTGCTTTTGTATCTCGGATTCGGCAAAGCCGCTTTTGACGATGATGTTCATATAGTTTTAGGTTACGTGATGGTATTTGCGGTGGCGTTTGTTTTTTGGGCGTGCCGCTCACTGATCCCGTTTTCGGAAAACCAGGAACTGGACGAGGATACAAAATGAAAGCCCGCTGGAAATTACTGTTGACTTTGGTTTTGTTCATTCCGTTTTTTCATAATCTGGCTTATATGTTCGGCGCATGGCAGTATTCGCCGCTTGACCGGAACGATTTTGTTTTCTGGCTGCTTGCTTTGGCGGCAGTTGCGGCCTTTCTGCTCCGGATAAAGAAAATACCTGACGAAAAACCGGAAAAATCTTTGGATTACCGCGGTTTACTGATGCTTGCCGTCTCCTCGGCAATATTGATTTTTGCTTTACTGAAAGATATAAATACGATATATCTTGCGGGAGGGTTGCTGTTGATTGCTTCCGGCTGCTGGATACTTTGGGGCTGGCGGGTTTTCTGGCTGTTGAGCCCGGTTTTTTTCATTGCCGCTTTGGGTTTGCCGTCAACCAGTTACTGGACGAGCTTTCTGTTCAGGAATTACGTCCAGAATTATTCCGGGTTCTCAATAAAATCGTTTTTTGCGGCAATAGCCTTGCTTTGGTTTGTCGTGACCCTCTATCGTCCCCGGAAAATATTTATTCGTCCTGAGCCGTTTTTTTTCTGTTGGGGACTGTTTATATTTATTTTCGGTTACGTTCAGGCTTCCGGGCCGACTCCCCGCGGCGCTCCCGTTTGC
>JBAYCO010000594.1:0-2599 GCA_041668685.1 Victivallaceae bacterium
AAGTTGGAATATACAGCGGACGCAAAAATAATCAAGCATTAACGGCCTTTTTTATAAAAAAATAGCGAAATAAATTTTATCCGGCTTGCAAAAGTAGTTAGGGCAACCTAATTTAATATGGAATACTTTGATTCAGCAAGTAAAATTATCTGGAATATGAATATGCAGAAGCCACTGTCTTTAATGGAACCGGGCGAAAGCGGAAAAATAGTTTCCATTTCCCGCGGTATTCGCGGCTATAAAAAGTTCGCGGATCTGGGTATAGTAAAAGGGACTTCTCTTAAGCTGGAGCGTATCGCTCCGCTCGGCGATCCGGTCGAAGTCAAAATAAAAGGTTATAATTTATCTTTTCGCAAAGAGGAGGCTGTAAATATTACAGTTGAATTAGATGATAGCAAGGAAATATAATTCTCCGGTTTTATCGCTGACTTCCGCCCCGGCCGGCGCGGAACTGGTAGTTCTGAACGCTTTCGGCGGCTGTGAATTTCAGCGCAAAATCGCCGCGCTTGGTATTTATCCCGGCGAAAAGCTTGAAGTCGTGGAACGCGGTAACTGCGGCGGGTTGATAATAAAAGTCAAAGGAAGCCGCCTGGCCATGGGGCAGGGGATGTGTGAAAAAATAAAAGTAAAAGTCGTTTAGTAAGGGCAAATGGAAAAAAGAAATCAAATTGTTCTGGCGGGTAATCCCAACAGCGGCAAGACTACGGTTTTTAACGCTTTAACCGGCGCGCGCCAGCATGTCGGAAATTATCCGGGGGTTACGGTTGAAAAAATAGTCGGTTCCTTCAAATCCGGCGATCTCAACATAACGGTGACAGATTTACCGGGTACTTACAGCCTGACCGCCAATTCTCCGGAGGAACTGATTGCCCGCAACGTGATCATCAACGAAAAGCCGGAACTCGTCGTCGATGTTATCGACGCTTCCAACCTGGAGCGCAATTTGTTTTTGACGCTGCAATTCATGGAACTGGGCGTTCCTTTGATCCTGGTTCTGAATATGATCGACAACGCCAGGGACCGGGGCATTGCGATTGACGCCGAACGGCTCGGCAGGCTTTTCGGGGCCAGGGTCGTGTGTACCGTCGGCAACCGGAGCGAGGGGATTAATGAACTGAAAAAAGTCATCGGCGAAGTCCTCAGGGAAAAGGAATGCCATCCGGCCAATAAAGTTAATTACAGTGATGAATTGAGTACCCCGATGCGGAAAGCGGCCAAGATACTGGCTGATAATAAACTTGTCCCCGAAGATTACGATGCCGAATGGCTGGCGATAAAACTGCTCGAAAAAGATAATGAAATTAGCGGGCTTTTATCGGCTCTTCCGGGAAGCGGCGAGGCTCTGAAAGCGATTGATGATATTATCGGGAAACTGGAAAATGCTGTAAATGAGCCGAGTGAGATCATCGTTACCGAACACCGTTACGGTTTTATTGCCGGGACCTGCCGGGAAGTGGTAAGTTCCACTTTACAGAAGCGGCGGGATATTTCGGAAGCGGTCGATTCCGTCCTGACGCACCGGGTTTTCGGCATACCGTTGTTTCTCGGTCTGATGTATCTGGTATTTTACCTGACGTTTACGATAGGCGATCCGTTCATGGGCTGGATCGAGCAAGGGGTTGAATGGCTCGGAGCTTTTGTTTCGTCCTGGTGGCCGGAAGGTAGCGCAAGCCCTTTGAAGTCGCTTCTGGTCGAAGGGGTTATTGCCGGAGTGGGCGGAGTGCTGGTTTTCCTGCCGAATATCGCGTTTTTGTTTCTTGCTATCGCTATCCTTGAGGGAACGGGTTATATGGCCCGGGTGGCATTTATCATGGACCGCCTCATGAATAAGATCGGTCTGCACGGTAAAAGTTTTATTCCGATGCTTATCGGGTTCGGCTGTTCGGTGCCGGCGATCATGGCGACCAGGACTTTGAACCTGAGACGCGACCGGATGACGACTATGCTGGTCGTCCCCTTGATGAGCTGCGGCGCCAGGATACCCATTTATGCTTTGATAATTCCGGCTTTCTTCCCGAAAAAGTGGGAAGCCGCGATTATGTTTTCTATTTATATTACCGGGATAGTGGTTGCCGTCCTGACCGCGAAATTGCTGCGTTCGACCCTGTTTCGGGGTGAAAACGAACCGTTCGTGCTCGAACTTCCGCCCTACCGTATTCCGACCCTGAAAAGCATCGGTATCCACATGTGGAGCCGGACGTCGGTTTACCTTCACAAGGCGGGAACGTTGCTTTTAGGCGCTTCCGTGGTTCTCTGGGCCTTGAGCAATTACCCCAAAAAGGAAAAGTTTGACAAAGATTATGCCGGAGAGATTGCTAAAGTCGAACAGAGCCGCTTATCGGCCGAGGAAAAGAAGTCCTTGATCCGGAAAATTGAAAATGAAAAAACGGCGGAAGCTCTGGGATATACCTGTACCGGCAGAATAGGGCATGCAATCGCGCCCGCCTTAAAGCCGATGGGTTTTGACTGGCGGAGTGGTACGGCCCTGATCGGGGCTTTTCCCGCCAAAGAGCTTTTCGTCTCACAGATGGGGATAGTTTTCGCGCTCGGCGAAGTTGATGGGGAAGACCCGGTTACATTGCGCGCCGAACTGCCGAAA
>JBAYCO010000595.1:0-2597 GCA_041668685.1 Victivallaceae bacterium
CGGGGAAATGCGCAAGACGTTGGAAGCGGCGATGTGCCTGCGGGTCGGAGTGGACGCCGATTCGCTGGAAAAATCCCTGGGAGCTCCGGCGGGCGAAGCCGGCATGAGTGAAATGGACATGCCGTTGCGGCAGCTGCTCATCGAGTGCATGAAGCTTGACGGCATTCCGGCGCCGCGCGGTTTTGACAACGACACCATCCGGGCGGCGTTCTCATCCGTCAGTCTGCCGGGGATTTTGAGCAATGTGGCAAATAAAAAGTTGCTGCAGAGCTATCTGGCGCAGCCGATCATCGCGACCAAGTTGTGCAGTACCGGCGACCTGAACGACTTCAAGGAAAACGACAGGTTCCGCCTGACCGACGTCGGCGATCTGCTGCCGATAGCCGCCGACGGCGAAATCAAGGAAGGCGGACTGATCGAAGAAGCGGCCAAAAACCAGCTCGACACCTACGGCAAGAGGTTCGTCCTGTCACGGAAACATATCATCAATGACGATCTGGGCGCTTTCATGAAAGTGCCGGTCGCGATGGGCAACCGCGCCGCCAGGCTGATCGATCTGCTCTTCTTCAGCAGACTTATGAGCAATCCGGCGCAGATCGACGGCAACGCGCTGTTCAGCTCTGAACACAAGAATCTGCTGACCGGAGTGGATTCGGCGCTGGGCTTTGAAAGCCTCAAAAACGCGATCCAGCTCTTCCTCGATCAGGTTGACGCCGACAACCAGCCGATCAGCGTCGAACCGAGGTTCCTGCTGGTTCCGACCGCGCTGAAGCATCTGGCGATTGAACTCACCCGCGGCGCGACGCTGGTCATGGCGGGCGGCAGCGAACAGGCGATCCGTCCGGCGCTGAACGTGCTGGCGGATGAGAACCTGCAGGTGATAAGCTCCCCGTATCTGGGCAACTCCGGCTATGCGGGTAACTCCCAAACCGGCTGGTATCTCTTCGGTGATCCGCGGACCGTGGACGTGTTCGAGATAGGGTATTTGAAAGGAAAACGCACCCCGACGGTTGAACAAGGTGAGACCGATTTCAATACGTTGGGACTGTGGTTCCGGGTCTATTTCGACCTCGGCGTCCGCGAGCAGGATCATCGTGGCATGGTTAAGGCAACAGGCTCCGCCTGATGCCAGCTTAAAGAGGAAAGATAAAAGATGAAAGCAGATTACGAAGCCGGGCTATTGAGACTGTTAATCAGTCCTTGGAGCATACTTGAGATTTCTTTTGCGTCCCGGACCAGTTTTGTAACCATCTCTGACGGAATTATTCCAATTTTTCCGGCGAGATATAATTGAGTCCTCAACTCAGCGTTGGAGCCTTTGGCAATATAGAGAAACTGGACAAACTCCTTAGTGGTTTGCCGCTCTGAGCCTTCGGCAATATTGGACGGAACCGATACTGCGGAACGGGTGATTTGCCCGACAAAACCATAATCTTTGCTGTTATCAATTACATCATAGATGGCCACCGCAAGTCGGCAACTCTTTTTCCATACGTCAAGTTGTTCAAATGAAATTTTCACTGTGTTAACCTTCGGGTTTGTTTTTCATCTTAATCTTTATCTCTCAATAACTTTAATCTTTAATCTTTAATCTTTCAACTCAAAACTGGAGGTTTTGTATGCTTGCGAAGTATATACAACGAGGACACAGCATCGATTATACGCCCGAAGCCGACGTGGCGGCGGGCGATGTGGTAATCATCGGCGATCTGGTCGGGATCGCCAAACTCGACATCAAGGCCGGGACGCTCGGTGCCCTGGCGCTGGTCGGAGTATTTGATATTCCGAAAGCGACGGGTGAAAACACGGCAATCGCCGCCGGCGCAATTATGTTCTGGGACGCTGAAAATTCACAGGTAACCACCACGGCCGGGGATAATAAGTATCTCGGCAAAATCATCACCGCTTCCACAAACGATGATACGCATGCGCGGGTGATTATCAATGTTTCCCGCGACGTGCCGATCAGCGCTGCGGACGCCATCACCGATCCCGCGGCGACCGCCGAGGATATCGACGACCAGTCAGGCGGCACGGCCAGCAGTACCCATCAACTGGCGGCGGTCGGGGATACTTCCTCCGCTGATCAGTCAAGTACGATCAACGGCAACTTCGCCACAGTCGGCGCGGAATACAACGCCCTCAAGGATGACGTCGAGGCCAATAACGGCAAAATCGACTCCATTCTGGCGGCGTTGCGGACGCTGGGGCTGATCGCGACCGAATAATGGGGATGCTGCAACAAGGTATCGCCTGGCTGGAATCCCAGCGGAAAACCCACCTGACCGTGCCGGTAATTTACCGGCGCGGCGGTGAGTCCGCCGGGGTTCCGGCGACCGTCGGCAAAACAGTGTTCAAAGTCACCGACGACTACGGCCGCTATCAGCATATCGAGAGCCGGGACTATCTCATAAGTACAGCCGATCTGATACTCAACGGAACACAAATTCTGCCCGAACCGGGCGATGAAATTGTCGAGGACGGCTTCATATACGAGGTCATGGCTCCCAATAACGAACCGGAATGGCGGTACTCAGACAGTTACCGGAACACTTTAAGAATTCACACAAAACTTACAGGAGAAGAGAAACAATGAA
>JBAYCO010000596.1:0-2597 GCA_041668685.1 Victivallaceae bacterium
CTTGGGAATATATGCTTTTTTATGATTCAAAAGAAGCTGCCCGGATAAAAACGAAAATAATGGTTGAAGGCGGTTTGGGAAATTTCATCAATCCGAAGTATCTGCGGATGTTCGGTTATGCCGATCTTGAACGGATGGCGCCAAAAGGCTGGGCAGAAACCTTTGATATATCTATAGAGACCAGCAAACCGGAACCTTACGGTAAAAACAGCAATTATGCCTATGATATGATGACGTTCCCGATCCAAAAAGCAGAACAGCTTGCTCTTAACGAGGAACTTCCCGAAGATAAAACTGAACGTTTACAAGTGCTGCAAAATATTCTTAAAGAGGCTTACGCCAAAGCAAACGAGGAAATGATCGGAATAGTAACTCCGAAAGAACGTTTGAAGCGACGAATAACCGCCTGGATCGTGCTGGCGGCAATTGCAGTGGCATTCGGTTTTGTTTTCAGGAAGATATTCAAATTATTTTCTCCACCGCCGGAAGCCGGAAAACAACGGGCAAAATGGGCTTTCGGAAGATACAAATGGGCTTATTTATTATTACTCCCGGCAATTCTTCTGATTTTAGTCTGGAAATATATTCCGCTCATCCGGGGTTCGGGAATGGCGTTTTTCGATTACCGGCTACTGGGCGAATCGACTTGGGTCGGCATCGATAATTTTGGGGATTTGCTTTTTGATTCTTATTGGTGGGCCTCGGTTTGGAATGCGTTGCGTTACAGTTTCCTGGTAATGGCGCTGACTTTTCTGCCGCCGGTAATCCTGGCCGTATTTCTTCAGGAAATACCCAAAGGCAAGATATTTTTCCGCACAGTTTATTACCTTCCAGCGGTGGTGACCGGATTGGTTACGGTATTGTTATGGAAACAATTCTTCGATCCGTCTGAAAACGGTATGCTTAATGCTATCTTGCTCAAGATTCCGGCTGGAGGATTCGTCCTGATCGGATTGCTGTTAGGCGCTGTCGCGGTCCTGTTCGCCAGCCGCCTGCGGTTTTACGGTTTTTACTGGGGAGCGGGGCTTTTTATTGCGGCTGGAATTATTATCTTTTTTGCCTGTTGCGCCCCGGCAATGGGAATTCTTTTTCCGAACGGAGAAAGTTTCATGTCTGCTGTGTCCGCATTACCCGCCCGGTTCCTGCAAACCCGTCCAGAACCTTTCCGCTGGCTCAGCGATCCGGACACTTCAATGCTGGCCTGCGTGATTCCGATGGTCTGGGCTGGCATGGGCCCCGGCTGCCTGATTTATCTGGCGGCGCTTAAAGGTATTCCCAACGACTATTATGAAGCCGCCGACATTGACGGAGCTACGTTCATCGACAAACTTCTCTTTGTGGTGTTTCCGCATCTTAAGTTTCTGATTATTATAAATTTTGTGGGAGCTTTCATCGGTTCCTGGTACAGTGCTACCGGCAACATTCTGGTTATGACCGGCGGGGGAGCCGGTACCGAAACCGCCGGGCTGCATATTTGGTACAAAGCATTCACTTTCCTGAAATTCGGTCCCGCTACCGCAATGGCTTGGATGCTTGGTTTCATTCTGATCGGTTTTACCGTACACCAGCTCAGGATGCTTTCTAAAGTCGAATTCAAAGCCGGCGGCGGCAAATAGGAGTCAAAACAAAATGTCCATAATATCTGAAATAGGAAGGAAATCATGGAAAGTCAGGTTGCTTTTGGGCAGCATTTATGTAATTATTATTGTCGGCGCATTAACAATGGTTTATCCGTTTCTGCTGATGGTGGCCGGGACAACCAAAAGCGCCGTGGATACGCCGGAAGCGGAAATCATCCCGCAGTTTTTAACCAGTGATCAAGCTTTGTACCGGAAGGATTCGGAAGCATTTTTCAACGAGTCCCTGGGGGGAATGCAGAGTACTTACCATATTGGAGTCAGTTCCTTCCGTACTTTGGACGTCCCGGACTCAATTAACCACAAATTAACGGATGAATGGCATTATTTTCTGGAGGGAAACAGTTTCCCATTTTACTTTTACACGCTCGCTTATCTGTACGCACCAATTTCTAAAAAAACTTTACCGCTGGTACTCCGGGAATTCAAAGCGCAGTTGTATGATAAATACTCTGGTGATCTCGGGCGCATGAATCGCGAACTGGGAACTGATTTCGTAAACTGGAATTCGTTTTACGTGTTGCCGGAAAGCTATCTCCATCGACGCAATCGTCCGGGAATAAATCCATTTGATGAGGTTTTCCGTAACTTTAAAGCGGTGCAGCCGATTGAAAAACGTTATTATGCCAATCCGGAAGGTTATTTTCTGACTGCCTATCTTTTTTCACAGTACGGCAAAGACGTCACAGCTTACAATAAGGCGCACGGAACAACATATGCGACCTGGAATGAGGTTAAACTGACACAACGTTTTCCTGAGAAAAGCAATGCCGCTGAACGTAAAGACTGGAAGATTTTTGTGCGTTTTATCTTGAATCTATATTGGATCAAAGCCGATGAAACGGCGAAACCGGTATATCAGGCGTATCTTAAAGCGAGATATGGGACGCTTACATCTTTGAATAAGAACTATGGAACGGCTTATAAAGCATTTTCGGATGTCCCCCTCATTAAGGAGCC
>JBAYCO010000597.1:0-2595 GCA_041668685.1 Victivallaceae bacterium
TTCCTCAACATGCAGAGTTTCCCGGTGTAGCCACGGCTGTCCCTAGCCGTGCGGGACTAAAGGTTGGATGGCGAAAGATTTTGCAGAACAATTTATGGAAATGGTAAAACCGAAAAACTATGATCCCGCCCAGAGGACGGGGTTTTAAAGGACTCAATAAATTTTGTTATTTTTTTCAATTTACGGTGTAACTTTTCCAAATTCGGGACAACTATATAAATAAAGCAAGTTAAAATACTTAAATCTGGAGGCCCGGCGGCAAATCAATATGCGAAAACATGAAGATGCCGTAATTACCCAGGCAGTTTTGCAGGGAGATGTCGAACGGTATTCGGAATTGCTGGATAAGTATCAAACATATGTGGGAACGGTTGTCGCCAGAAGGGTACCCGAAAAAGATGCGGCGGCGGTAACTCATGATGTGTTTGTTCAAGCGTATAAGTCGCTGTCCGGGTATTCCGGGCGGGTGCCTTTCGGCAGTTGGGCGACCGGAATAGCCGTAAGATTATGCTGTAATTACTGGCGGCGGGAAAAACGTTACCGCAAACATCTGGTCGAAGCGACGACCGGAGACACCCGCGAATGGCTGGAAAACACGGCCGGGAACAGCCGAACGGAAAAGGCCGAATATCTGGTCCAGCAGCAGGATATGCAAAAATTACTGCAATGGGCGCTGAACCAGTTGTCGCCGGAAGAACGGGCGTTGATAGAATCGATATATTTTGATGACCTGCCGTTAAAAGAAATCGCGGAGGCGTTTGAATGGAGCCTGGTAAAGACTAAAGTCAAAGCGTTGCGGGCACGGCGGAAAATGCGAAAAATACTGGAAACAATCGGAGACGGGCTATGAAAAAACAGGACATCGACAGACTGGAAGCCGGAATGCGCAACGCATTCCTTTCAGGCGCAGAGTTCATACCGCCCAAAAACTGGCGGGAACTGGTAATGCTCAACGTACACCGGAGCCGGAATGCCGGTTCACGCATACGGTCGGAAGACCAGGTGGTTTTGCCGTTGCGGCTCATGTGGCGTTTCTCGGCCGCGCTGGTAATCGTTGCGATCTTGATTTGCATTACCCTGTCCGTATCGTTTCCCGCTCAAACCACGACTGCGGAATTAGCTAATGATATTCCCTACGACAGTTTTGATAAATATATTTTAACGGTGGCACAGCTATAACGGAGACCGGCCTCATGAAAAAAAATATCAAATCAAGAATCGCCCTGCTGATTGCGGTTGCGTTTTTATCCGGAGGCGCCATCGGCTTTTTCGCCGGACAGCATATTCCGCCTTACTTCCGACTCGGAAGACCAGGACCGCCGCCGTCACCGGAAAAAATAAAAAATATGCTGCGGCATCGTTTTTTTGAACGCTTGCGGCTTTCCGGCGAACAACGCAGCAAAGCTATACCCGCCATTGACAAATGGTATGAGGAAATGGAAAAACTGCGTCAGCTCCATGCTCCGGACTACCAGGCTGTATTTTCCAAATTTTTCGACAGCTTAAGACCGATCCTCACAGACAAGCAAAACCAGGAACTGGAAAAAATGCGGAAAGAAATTAAAATGCAGCGCTTCCACCATGAAAGACCCGGCGGAGGCCCTCCTGATAAAAACCATTTTCGCAAACCACCGGAGAACATATAACCCGGAGGTAAAATATGCAAACTCAAATCAAACAGAATAAATATCGAAAAGGCGGCCCCGTCCAGCTTGGAAAAAGAAATTCATTTACGCTCATGGAACTCATGGTGGTAATTGGAATTATTGGCGTATTAGCCGGAATACTTCTCCCGGCCCTGAACAGGAGCCGCAACCTGGCTCGGCTTATCGAATGCAAAAACAACCTGAAACAGATAGGATTTGCATTCACATCCTATATGGCCGACTTCAACAATACTTTCCCGGTCGCGGCTATGAAACCGACGGCAGCGCCTGAAAAACCGAGAATCTCCGATGTGCTGGAATTATATACCGGTAATTCAAAAGTATTCAGTTGTCCCATGGACATCGTATCGGAAATGACTTATAATGGCAATACTGAAGATAGAACGTTCTTTGAAGCGGAAGGCTGCAGTTACGAATATGCCAGCATACTGGGCGGACATAAGCTCGACCCGAACAGCGCCGCTCATTATATTTCCTCAGACAAACGTATCGTAATGTTTGATTTTGAATGTTTTCATCATACATCCGATATTTTCAATATAAGCCAGAATGAAAACGGCTCCGGAAGTCTTGCCGTTTCAGGCGGCGCAAAAAATTACTTGTTCGCCGACTGGCACGTTGAAGACAGAATTTCCGACTAGCAGAGGTTAAAATGAATTAAAAAATACGGATTCCAATACTCGCGCATGCATTAAAGAATTCGCGCAAGAATGGAGTAGAAGCAAAAAACAATAAGTTGCGTCAGCAAAAGGAGGTGTATTTACTTTATGACATTGACCTTTAAAATCAAAAATCTTAAAAAACAGGAGCAAAAAATGAAAAAGATCGTAGTCGTGGCAATAGCCGGATTAATGGTACTGGCCTGTGGAGCTTTTTATGCCGGAGATAAAAAACGCCCATGCGGATCATGTTCACATGGCTTAATAAA
>JBAYCO010000598.1:0-2585 GCA_041668685.1 Victivallaceae bacterium
GGATTGATCGCCAGATAACGGTCAACACCGAGAGTGTTCTGCTGTTCCTCAAGCTTGGCTATATACAGGGAATGGAGGGCGCCCATTGAATAACCGATCATAATTACCCGTTTCGGATTTATACCATCACCTTTCTTGATCTGCGGAATGATCTTCGCCCAGGCTTTCCTGGTGTCTTCCGCGTCGGCCGGCAGAAATCCCGGAGCGTCGACGGATGAAGCGGTTTCCATAAAATGCCAATTGAAAGCGCTGCAGATAGTGGCTACCGCAAACCCCTGGTCATGGAGCGTTTCCGCCAAAGCCAGGGCCTTGCTGTCCCGGTAATGCGAACCAATTCCGGGAATGAGCAGCATCAGCGGCGCTTCCGGATTGTCGGGCTGTTTCCAGAAACGGTATTCCATGGGGTCTTTGTCTTTCTGCAGTTGTATCGAATATGAACTCCCCTGACTGATAAAGTCGCTGTTGAAAAGCGATAAATAAGTCCACAAGCTCTGCTTTTCTTTCTGGACATCGAAAAACAACGCTTTCAAAGTGTCGATTTCCACGCCTTGCGAACCATACGAATCCATTTTCACATATTTAAGCTCATCATAGGAGAGTCCTTCTTCCGCTTTTGACCCATCACCGCTGTCTTTACCGGCAAATTGAACATTCAGATTATTGTCGTCTACCATGTTCTGACGCTGGATCAGCCAGAATTTCTTCAGCACCTCATAAGGGTCGGCGGAAGTCTTCATCAGCATGTCGTAATCTTCGTACTGCGCAAGCAGCCGGTGAAACGCGGTAGTCGCCTGCGCCCCGTAAATATAACTCTTTATATCCAGGGCATAGTCGAATACTTTGCCGACCGCGTTTCTGAGGTTGCACGGCCCCTCCCCCGGAACAAATACATAACAACCGGGGCCAATGCCCCAACTGGCGAAAACCTGTCCGAAATCCTCATCCCTTTTGTACAAGCCGAGAAAGTATTCCGAAGCGTCCCAGATACCCGCGACCCCGACGGAAGAGTTAAAGACAAAGCGGGTAAAAGCAACGCCGCTATCGTAAAATTTAGCCTGAAACAGACAACTCAAAAAGCGCTTGGGAAAATTCACATTGTCGGCAATATTATTGACCGCTTTGATCGCCGGGCGCGGCATTATCGTACAATAAACGGTGCCTATCGGGCGAAACACCCAGCTCATGAAAAAATCCGTCAGCGAAAACACTGTCCGGTTAAAACCTTCCAGCGGATCGCTGCCGCCAATCTCACGAACTATATTTATATGTCCGGGCTTATCCCGGAATACAAAACACAGCTTGCCGTCCAGGAAAAAATAATAATTGCCTTCCGGTACGGGAAACTGAGTGCCGGAACAAATATAGTCATAGCAATGGGAGTCAGGATTTGGACCTTCATCAACGCCGGGCGTAAATCGCAGCGTCGGCAACTCTACTGCGGCATAAACCTGAGCCGTAATAATTAAACTTAAACATGCCGTCAGAAATTTCATAATTTTTTTCCCGTAAAAATAGTACAGATATATAAAATAATGCCGGGGACGCTAAAAGTCAACAAAAAGGAACTGTATAAGTTATTTTCCCCACAGCAACGGTATTTTAAGTAGCAAAATCCAATTACAGGTTTATATTAACAGTAAAGACTTGTTTTAATTTATTATTGTTTAAGGAATAAAAATGTTCAAAATTTTAAGATTATACTTACCGACGGCGCTCATTCTGATATTTCTGTCCGGTACCGCGGTTTCCTCCGAAGAAAAAAAATTAAGCGAAAAAGAGGAATTGTCGATTATTACCAAACTGGCGTCCGCTTTAATTGCCAACAGCCATTACCGCCAGCATATGCTGGATAACAAAATATCCTCAAAAATATTTGACGCTTATTTTAAAACCCTGGATCCGGGGAAAATTTATTTTACCAAAGAAGATATAAAAAGATTTGAAAAATACCGCTATTACCTCGATGACCTGACCCAACTGGGAAACTCGGATTTCGCATTTGAAGTATATCAATATTATCTGGAACGACTGCGCACTTACCGCCATTTCGCGGAAAAACAGCTTAAAAAAGGCTTTGACTTCACCAAAGACGAATATATCCTGGCCGACCGCAGCAAAGCCGAACGCTGCGCCAATCTGGATGAACTGAAAGAATTGTGGCGCAAACGCCTTAAAAGCGACGTTCTTTATTTCAGGCTGCTTAAACGCTCGATGCAACTGGACAAGGACACCGCCCTCAAAGCCGCGAAAAAGAACGGGAAAACCGATCTGAAAGCGGTGGAGATCATGGAAAAAATGTGGAATAAACAGACGCCGGAACAAAAAATACTCCGGCGCCTGCGCGACATTTACAATGAAATGAGCCAGAAAAGCCGGTTGAATATCTTAAGTTTCTACCTGACCTGCGTCGCTCAGACTTACGGTCCCCATTCCAGTTATTTCTCTCCGGAACTGGAAGAGGATTTCGATATTTCGATGAAGCTTTCCCTGGTCGGGATCGGCGCAATCCTCACCAGCGATAACGGTTATACGAAAATAGTCCGGATCATCCCCGGCGGCCCGGCCGCCAAAAGCGGCAAACTTAA
>JBAYCO010000599.1:0-2579 GCA_041668685.1 Victivallaceae bacterium
AACGTTCTCCACGCCCCTGGAGACAGGGGCGGTCAACATGCAGAGTTTCCCGGTGTAGCCACGGCTGTCCCTAGCCGTGCGGGACTAAAGGTTGGATGGCGAAAGATTTTGCAGAACAATTTATGGAAATGGTAAAACCAAAAAACTATGACCACGCCCAAAGGACGGGGTTTTAAAGGACTCAATAAAAAACTATGACCACGCCCAAAGGACGTGGTTTTCTAAGATTCAATAAAAAAATGATTCTGTCAAAATAACAAATTCCTAATAAGATTAAATTATGAGTTCGGTAAAATTCATTCATTGCGCTGACCTGCATCTGGGCAGCCCGTTCAAGGGAATCGGCAACAGCAACCCGGAACTGGCGGCGGCGCTGGCGGCGGCGACTTTTACCGCGTTTGAAAATATTGTCGTCCTGGCGCTTGAACGAAAAGTTGATTTCCTGCTCATTGCCGGAGACGTTTTCGACAATGCCGACCGCAGTTTGAAAAGCCGGCTTTTTTTCAGGGAACAGCTCGAAAAACTGGACGCGGAAGATATAAAATGCTTTATCGTCTGCGGTAATCATGATCCGCTTTCATCCTGGTCGCGCTCCGTTGGTTTGCCCGGAAACACTTTTATTTTTGACTCGGCAAAACCGCAGACCCGTATCGTTGAACGCGGCGGCCTCGAAATCGCGGCAGTATGCGGAATGAGTTTCGGTTCCGCCAAGGTAAGCGCCAATCTCGCGGCAAAGTTTAAACGGGAACGCTCCGACCTCCCGGCAATAGCCCTGCTTCACGCCAATATCGATAACAGTTCCGAAGAAAACTATGCTCCGGCCATGCTCGCCGACCTTGAAAAAGGCAATTTTGATTACTGGGCGCTGGGGCATGTCCACTCATTCGCGGTCTTGAAAAGCGCTTTCCCGGCTGTGGTCTATCCCGGTTGCCCGCAGGGAACCAGCCCGCGCGAAACCGGGGTTAAGGGCTGTTGCCTGGTCGAAATAAAAAACGGCTCCGCTCCAGAAATAAAGGATTTCGCTGTTGACGTGATCCGTTACGCGGAGCTGGAAATCAGTATAAACGGAGTAAAAACCTTCGAAAAACTGTTTGCGCTGACAAATGCCGCATGCAAAAAACTTGCCGCCGAAAACGGCGGACGCCAAACCGTTGTCCGCTTAAAGTTTTCCGGGCGCGGCGTTTTGAACAAAGAGCTCCGGGCCGAGACGGCCAACGGCGAACTGACTGAACATTTTGAGCAGGAGGTCGAGGCCTTCAGCGAAATGTTCTTTCTCAACCGTATCGAACTTGCGACCGGAGACGATTATGATCTTGAAGAACTCACCCGGAACAGCGGTTTTATCGCTGACTTAACGGCCTGCGCCGAAGAACTGGATGAAGAAGATATGGAGAAAATAAAACAGGCCGTCATGGAAGTTTACAAAAAATGCCGAATTGATGCGAAAAGTTTTGATGAAAGCAGTCTGCCCGGAATTATTGAGGACGCGAAGCGCCTGGCTTTGGATAAGCTTCTGGAGGGCAGCGGTAAATGATCATTAAAAATATGCAGATCGACAATTACGGAAAATATTCGGACCGTTCGTTCGAGGGCTTATCCAGAGGCGTCAATGTGCTTTTCGGCCCCAATGAACACGGCAAAACCACCCTGCTTGAATTTGTCCGCCGAATGTTATTCGGTTTTCCGCCCGGAACCTACCGGAAAAACCGCTTTGAGCCGGTCAACGGCAACAAACCGGGCGGACGGCTGGTCTGTGAACTCGATTCCGGCGAAGAACTGATCATCGAGCGCAGCGGCTGGACAAAAGGCGGCGCCCTTAAGCTCAACAATATCGACGCGGGGCAGCGCGAACTGAGCGATCTTCTGCGCGCCGGGGAATCGTTCTATCATAACGTTTATGGAATTACCATCGAGGAACTTTATGATATTCAATCCCTGAACGGGGAGGACATTAAAAACCGCATTTACGGAGCCGGGCTCGATCTCGGCGGCATATCCCTGGCGGAAATCAAAAAACAGCTTCAGGTAAACGCTGACCGGATATTTAAACCCGGCGGTCATAAACATCTCATTCATGCCCTGAACGAAAAGCGCAAGGCTTATGAACAGCAAATAAAGAACGGCGCCGAGGATTTGAAACGTTATGAAGAAATAGCCGCGGAACAGGAAAAGCTCGACCGTGACCGGGAAATCCTGCGTGACCGGATAAAGAAGATATCCGGCCTCAATGAATTTATTGATTATGAAAACCTGAACGGAAAACTGAAAAATATTCCAGGTACCCCCGTCATAAATGAAGATGACATCGAAGAATATCAGGAAATAGCAACGGAACTCAAGACCGTAACCGCGAAACTTGCCGAAAACCGGGCAAAACAGCTTGAGTTGCAAGATAAATTTAAAAATACCCGGATAAACCCGGCCCTGCCGGGACTCGCCCCCGAAATAAGCGTCCTCGAACGTTCTTCCGAACGTTACCGGGCCGATTCGCAGCGGGTCGGCGAACTGGCTGGACAAATTGACCGGCTTGCGAAAGAAACGGACGGTGCTTCAGCAAACATAGCGTCGTTGTGGCTTGA
>JBAYCO010000600.1:0-2577 GCA_041668685.1 Victivallaceae bacterium
AGTTCGGAAATGTAACGCAAGATGTTAAATATAAATGCCTTGATCCTGATTTGATCTTGTTTTTCGCGGTCTGGGATCTTCAAGCAATGAAATATTCGCAAACCAGTAATCGCAGGAGCAGCCTGCTCCGCGACAAAGACGTCCGCCGGGCTGAGTTACTTGGCCATACTGAGCGCAAAGGTCACGGTACGAGGCCGCACTCGTGACTACTTGTCAGCAAAAGATCAAACGGAAAACCGGAAAGTTAACGGCTCTGAACTGACCGGAACGAACCCCGAAATGTGAGATTTAATCTTGTCAGTGTACACTGAAGCTATTGGTATTTTTCAAAAAAAACGATGACTTTATTTTCCAGACCTCTAATAATAGCATTGGAGTGACCCGTTTTAGGGACAATGATATAAGATATGTCAGCTTCGGCTTCTTTTAAGGCAGTGACAAGCTGATCGGAATTCCATTTTGGAACACAACGGTCACGGTCACCATGAATTATAAGTAAAGGCTTCTGTTTGAGCATATCAATACAGTTGATTGCAGAACGCCTATGATACATTTCCGGTTTTTGCAAAGGTGTTCCGCCGTAAGCATTGGATATCGACTTATTATAGAAGCCCTGATTGTAAAATTTCACAAAATCGGTTACTCCAAATATGTCGCATACAGCCTTGACCATTCCAGGGTGTCTGGCTGTAAATACCAATGCGGCGCCGCCTCCCATCGAACACCCCATAACATAAAAGCGTTTATTGTCTATAGATAATTTCCGTTCTAAAAACTTAATCATATCCAGAGTTATTTTTTCCCCGCTGTCATTCATCCAGCAGTCCGAGCCGTAACCGGGAACAGCAACGATAAAGCCTTTGTCCGCACAGAGTTTTCTGAATTTTGCAAAATCACGACAATTGAAGTTGTTGCGCTCCGCCGAACCGCCACGGCCGTGAAAAAACAGGATAAACGGATATTTTTTCTTTGGATCATAATTCGCCGGAAGCTGCAAATATCCCTGGTTTTTACCAAACGTAAAAACGCCGCCGGACAATAATTTGGCGGCCAATTGTCTTATATCAATCTTTTTTCCATTTATTTCCAAACTGCTGATTTTCATTGTTCCTCTGCTGTACTGGCGCATGGCATCGCCCAGCATGAAACGACAGGGCGCAGTTCCTCCCTGAATTGTTGACGCATCAATTGGCGCGGTCGTTAATGTTTTTCCATCACCAGCAGTGATACTTAAAGTAATTTCATTGTTTTTTCGCATTACCGTCAACCAATATATACTCTTACTGTCCCATGAGCACCCGGAATGGAACCCTGCAACCCATTTGTCTTTTTGTGGGACAAAGGAATATAATTTGCCGTTAAGGTCCCTATAAAAAAAGATGACGTCCCGGGACTTGCCCCGGGTGGAAAAATAAACACATACAATATTTAGTCCTACCGCTTTCCCATCTATTCCTCCGGCTTTTAATGCATCAGGAGTTATCAGTCTGAACTGATAACCGCCATTATAGGCTTTTATTCCAGACACTTTTACCCTGACATTAAAATCTCCTGTTAAATTTTTTTCCATAGTCAGCCACGCCACTCCTTTGGAAGTGCTTTTCAAAATAATTTCAGGGTTATCTCCGTCGGTTAAAGCTATTTCCCCTCCATTAGAATAACAATTTAACTGCGCCGATACGGTTAAATTAGCAACAAACATAACAACGCCCCAAAATAATTTGCAACTCTTTACAAAGCTGCTTCCGTTGAAGAAATTTAGACTTCCGAAACAATTTTTTTGTCGATTAGACATTATAATACCTCCATCAGGTAAAGTTTGTTTTCTCTGTTGTCTTCGCTTCGATATCATTGTTATAACTTCCGACTCTTTATTTGAAATAAAAACCATTTACGATAACGCCTCAGCAAGCCGCAATTTGACCCAGCCTTCCCTATTCCCGCTCCAAAGGAAAAAACCGGTAAACTGTTGTTCGCGTGCGCGGATATTACCGGCATAGATTTTGCGTCTCCGCCTTACGTCAAAAAGCCAGGAGGTTTTTTGTTGCGGGATTATTCCGAGTTTTTTTAAAGGGATATACATTTGAAGCAAATAACTATTGTTTTTTATCCGGGTTTTAATATCAACTTTTTCAGTCCCGCCTGCCTGCCAGGGACCAAGGGGTTCTCCGGTTGCCTGCTTAATATTGAATTCCTTATAACAGCCAAGCGGATTTATAAGCCAGCAATAATATACTTGATTCTCAATTCCGGGATTCAAAAAGACAGAAATATTGTCATCATTATCTACCGGCCCGTTATTATGGTCAACATTACAGATAAGCCGGTTCATGACAGGTTCCCAAAACTCAGCAAAAATCAGGAGAGCATCTTGAGTGCAGGCCATCTTGAGTTCAATTTTCTGTTCCACAGACAACGTCTTACCATCTTCATCCTGAAAATCCGTATAAGTTGGTATAGTCCGCCAGAAGTCCAGATTTAATTTTGAACCTGGCTTGGGAATATCAGGAATGAACGGAATAGAATGTTCTTTGGTAATTGTTCTTTCGGGAAACGGTATCCGCAAAGGCGGTTGAT
>JBAYCO010000601.1:0-2576 GCA_041668685.1 Victivallaceae bacterium
CAGCCTGGGGCGAAAAATCAAAGCGCAAACGAAATCGACCAGGAAAATAACCAGCAGGACTATACTTATTATCCGCATGGGGGAAGTCCAGGCGAGGATGCTGTAAAAAATGATGATAAAAGTAACCGGCGCCAGGAACTGGCCCGGAGTTGTAAAAAGACGTATATAAAAGGACAGCATCCAGATAGAGAACGCCGCGGTTACGGAACGGTAGTTGCCGGGGCGTTTTTCTAAGGAGTGGGTATAATACCATTCCGGCCCGTCCAGGAATTTATTGCAGTATTTCTCGTATATTGTCCTGATGCTCATCCTGTATTTTCCCTGTTTGTAGTCCCGCCTTCAGGCGGAATGTTGAATCTTTACAGCCGGAAAATCTCCGCTTAAAAGCGGTGCTGCAAACACGTGATTTAAAATTCGTAATTAATCTGAAAATTTAACATTTATGTTGCAGTCAAGTAGGCCGGCTTTCGATGAAAGCGGCAAGAAACGACATTGTACGGCCTTTTAACGTTTCATCTCGCCGGTCTCATCGAGACGCGGCGCTACTTAAAAACGGCTCACGGCTCACGTTTTACAAACACGCTTCAAAACTTTTTATCTCTTCTTTACAGACCTTTTCGCTTATTTCCTGAAGCAGCTTTACCCGTCCGGCAAGATATTTCAATTCCTCTTTGCTTATTTTATAGTTCATGTCGTATCTGGCCCCGACATAGGCGCTTCTTAATAATTTGAAAAGCCGTTTTTCCTCATCCGTGTTCTGCGGGAAAATTTCCTTGAATTCGGGACTGAGGCGGTTGACTTTTACCCCTAATTCATCGAGGTCATGAAGTTTCGGCTTGTAACCGGTGAATACCAGCAAAACCGTATGATAAAAACGTTCCGTCGCCTGGTGAAGCTCAAAAGCTGCATTATTCAGATACTTTTTTTGGTTTTCTTTGCTGATATTATGCTCGTAATTTTCATAGAACGTTTCAGCGCTTTCAAACCAGTTGCTGAAATCTCTTCGGGCATTATCCAGACGTTGTTCCATGTTAAGCTCCTTCACTGCCGGAAGCCGGAAACGCCCGGATGAATACAATAATACTCCCTCTTTTTTGATATCGCAGAAGAAATAATTTCCGCGTTTTATCGCCGCTTTGACTTCATCGACGCTGTGCATAATAATACTCAACCGGGTGTCACAGTCCGCCGCCCTGAGGGCTTTTCTTTTGATCCGCTTGCGGTAGCCCTTGTATTGGTATTTCGGAAGGTCTTGCACGACGATAAGCAAATCGTAATCGCTTTGGTATTCGTAAAGAATATTGTCGTCGCCGACGTATCTGTCTTCAACCCAGTCACCGCGGGCGTAACTGCCGAAAAGGATGATAAACTCGGCATCGATCATTTCGGTAATAATCCCGGTAACAGCCCGGAGTTCTTCCCTTTTGTCTTTCGGCAGATGTGATAATGATTTCTTCATGTGGAAAATATACAGCCGTGTCACAAATTGACAAAATCGTTTAAAAAATAAAATCGGATTTTTCAGTAGTCACGAGTGCGGCCTCGCACCGTGACCGATAAAGTTTATATCCGCCTTTAAGGCTCTCTGTGCCGGAGCAAGGCTGCTCCTGGCACTACTATCCCGTTATCGACTTTCGGTTTTGTCCTTGTTTTCCGGGAACAGGAATTCCGTATCGGGAATTTCGTCGTTTATTTTAACGGCAAGTATTTTTGCCTGCATTTTTATTCCCAACATGTTCATTTCCATAAGCATCGGAAGTTTTACGCCTTTGACGACCTTATAATCCTTAATATCGACCGCAACCTGCACGACCCCCATTTCGGAAAGCTGGCTTTCAACGCTGTGCCGCGCCAGAAATTCCTTATCGTCGATAAATAACTGCGTCGGCGGCACATTGAGTTTGTCAGGCGGGTAACATATAAGCTTGTAACAGGAAAAGCCGGCCACTTTATGGAGGCTGGGATCAAGTTCGACTTTTTTATAAATCTCGGTAAGTTCCAACGCCGGATTGGCTTTTTTGCAGTCAAATTCGGCGAAAGCCAGTTGCACCCCGGTTTTCATTTGAATACCAAGCCCGGCGGTTTCCTTCCAAGCCTGGCTGCCGTTAAAAACTTCCGTCGTAACCGGAATACCCGGCATTTCAGCGACAACCTTGCTTTTGTCGGGGAATTTATACAAGGCCCTAACCGCCAGGTTGATCTGCTGCATAGGCACTCCCATCTGCATTTTTATCGTCATGGTTTTCCAGTTTTTGGCAACATCTCCGGGATCGGCGGCCTTCTTCATTTTTTCAAACAATGCTTCCCGGCTCATGTTATGCATGGCGGTTTTCGGCATTTCCGGCGTCGCGGCAAAAACCGTTGCCGCCGGGTCGGCGGCAAAACAAAAAACAACCGACAGATAAATTAATTTTTTCAGCATTTTACTTTTCCTCGAATTTTAGTGGTAAAAATTAAAAAAAATGGTTCTTCACTAGAATTTGTGGGCAAAGAGCTTAAGACGTCGTGTTTCATCTTTGACTTAATGTTTTTTATTGCCCGCTGTTTGTAGTTCCGCCTTCAGGCGGCGCCTTCCA
>JBAYCO010000602.1:0-2568 GCA_041668685.1 Victivallaceae bacterium
ACTGCATTCGCGTTTGTCCAGCACGCACGCATCACTACTGGGGCTATACTCAAGCGGGACGCTTGAGCTACATTGAACGGAGCCGGCTCAAACTTGTTTGAGTGTGACAAGTACATTATATCATCAGCGCCCCCCCCCCAAACAAGTCTTGCCAGAAAAATGCAAGATATTATGAACAAGGGTCTAAGGCCTGATAAAGCTTGTCTTTGTCAAATGATTTCATAATCACAATATCATGATATTAAATTACGTTATATGTTAATAATAACTCATATTATGGAATTGTCAAATGATATTAAAAGTTTTATGTAAATCCAGGATTTCCGTTTCACCGCATCATCGTTTTGACCACTTGGGTTCATATGCGTCACAGCGAAATTCTTTCTCGTTTTGCTGATCAGCCCGCGTTAAAAGGCAGAGGATTTCCTCATTGGGCTCGTCGTTCTTTTTGCACGAAACGCAAAGTCCGGGCTTTACAATCAAATCAGGGTTGATTTCCGTTCCGTCGTCCATGAAGAATCCCGATGTTTTCTTATTATCCATAATCTCATTCCATTTTGTAAATTGACATTGTAACATTAGCAGTATTTGCCGATTTTGCCAGGAAAAACAAGTTCGCCAACGGATAAAAATCAGTAACGAATCGATTAAAACTTCGACGATCTTCATGGCACAATTTTCACTGATGAGAAAAAATCAGTCTTTAAAAACCGCTCTCTGAATGCGATTGAAGCACATTCCGTCCTGAAACTATATCCATAAGACAATCACTTTCGCAGCCTGCCAGGAGCGGTTTTCCCAGCATTTTCGATTTTTTCTCTTGATTTAATGATTTTAAGAATTATTTTTCTATTGTTGGACCAATGAAAACGTGCTCAAAAGGAAGGTTTTCAGGAGGCGCCATTCGGTACCGTTCAGAAACTCCAAAGTATCGGGAAGCGCCGTTTTTCAGAGGTTTTATTTTCAACGCGGATATAGGCATATCCGATATTTTTGAGCTTAAAAAGTTTAAAAAACAAAAGTTTTGAGATAAATGTCGGGATGAGCATTACTCCCACCATCGGCACCATAATTGCCCTAAAAACTTTCCTTCCGGGAAAATAAAAAACGTTAAAAATACGGCAGAAGACTTGAATATTAACAATAACTGTCTACTTTTTGTTGACACTTTTAACCCCCAACATAAAACAATGGAGCTAAAAAAATGACAAAGGTTTTTGATGTTGTCAAGCCGGGCGTCCTTTTCGGCGACGATGTACAGAAAGTTTTTGCAATTGCCAAAGAAAATGAATTCGCTCTGCCGGCGGTAAACGTTGTCGGTTCAGATTCGGTCAACGCCGTTCTCGAAGCCGCGAAAAAAGTTAATTCTCCGGCAATTATCCAGTTTTCAAACGGCGGCGGCGCTTTTTATGCCGGTAAAGGTTTGAAACTCGAAGGCCTGGAAGCCAGTATCGCCGGCACCATTTCCGGTGCGCATCATGTCCACATGATGGCGGAAAAATACGGCGTCGCAGTAATCCTGCATACCGACCACTGCGCGAAAAAACTTCTGCCGTGGGTAGACGGTCTTCTGGATGCCGGTGAAAAATTCTATGCCACGCACGGCAAACCCCTTTTCAGTTCGCACATGCTCGACCTGTCCGAAGAACCGCTCGCTGAAAACATAGCGATTTCCTGTAAATACCTCGAACGCATGAGCAAAATCGGCATGACCCTCGAAATCGAACTCGGCTGCACCGGCGGCGAAGAAGACGGCGTCGACAACAGTCATCTCAACGCTTCCGCGCTCTACACTCAGCCTGAAGACGTTGCTCTGGCTTATGAAAAAATGACCGCCATCAGCCCGCGCTTCACCATTGCCGCTTCTTTCGGCAACGTTCACGGCGTTTACAAACCGGGCAACGTTGTCCTGACTCCGAAAATCCTCGACAATTCCCAGAAATACATCGAGGAAAAATTCAACACCGCCAAAAAACCGGTTGACTTCGTCTTCCACGGCGGTTCAGGTTCCAGCCCGGAAGAGATCAAGGAAGCGATCTCTTACGGCGTTATCAAAATGAATATCGATACCGATACCCAATGGGCTACCTGGAGCGGTATCCTGGAATTCTACAAAGTCAACGAAGGCTACCTCCAAGGTCAGCTCGGTAATCCGGAAGGCCCGGACAAACCAAACAAAAAATATTACGACCCGCGCGTCTGGCTCCGCAAAGGACAGGAATCAATGGTTGCAAGAGTAATAAAAGCCTTCGAAGAACTGAACTGCATGGACAGGTGCTAGTTTTAGTTTTTATCAAAGACCGCCGTTTTCCCGGCGGTTTCAGACTGTTGACAAACCCCTTGTTTTTCGGAACGAGGGGTATTTTTTTAGCCTTGAGGACAAGTATCTTGCACATTTAACATCCAATGTTAAATGTGCAAAAGCCCTTTCTTGTGCATTCCCAGAGTAAAAAACCGGGCTCAAAGAACCCGGCATTGAAAAACTCCCCATAGGGGAGCAGGAGACGTTAATGGAATTCCAGAGTTTAACTCTCATGCAACGTTCCCCACGCCCCTGGAGACAGGGGC
>JBAYCO010000603.1:0-2567 GCA_041668685.1 Victivallaceae bacterium
TGGGCAAAAGGGAAAATCGATACCACCTACGGCCCGGTAGAGGTAGAATGGCACAAAACAAAAAACCTTTTCAGGGAAAGCATTATTGTGGCTTCTGAATGTTCTGTAACCATTGGTATTCCCAAACCATTTAAACAAATTCATCTTAACCGAAAGCCGGTATCGCTAAACGGCAATTCTCGGCGCTCGGAAGATGAGCAATATTTTTACCTGCATGATCTAAAAGGCCCCCGCATAAATGTTGAGGCCGCAATATAGGAGCTTATAAAACCATGAAAAGATCGGAAGTCAACAGCATTTTACGGGATGCGGTCGGGTTTCTGGAAGAAAGCAAATTCCGTCTTCCGCCGTTCGCCTACTGGACGCCCGCGGACTGGACGGTCAAAGGGCCTGAAGCAGATGAAATACGGGATAATCTGCTGGGCTGGGATATTACGGATTTCGGAACCGGCGATTTCCGCAACTGCGGACTTGTCCTGTTCACTCTCAGAAACGGCAATATTAAAAATCTGCAATACCGTAAACCGTATGCGGAGAAAATAATGATCATAGAGGAAGAACAGCGCACCCCCATGCATTTTCATTTCAATAAAATGGAAGACATTATCAACCGCGGCGGCGGAACCCTGCTGCTCGAATTGTATAACTCGACTGGTAACGGACTGTTGGACAAAGAAAAACCTGTGAGAGCGTCTTCGGATGGGGTGGAACGGGAATTTGTCCCCGGTGAAACAATACGCCTTGCCGTCGGCGAAAGCATAACCCTGCCGCCGTACTTATACCATAGTTTCTATGCCGAAAAAGGCCGGGGAACAGTTCTTTCCGGCGAAGTGTCGATGGTGAATGATGACGCGACGGACAACCGCTTCCTTGAACCTATGGGCAGATTCCCGGAAATAGAAGAAAATGAACCGGTGCTTTATTATCTCTGTTCGGAATATCCACGGGCTTAATTAAAAAAAACTCAAACAAAGGATTGGTTAAATGTTTGGTGAATATAACAGGGTTTTCAATGAATTTATAGAAAAGGTAAACCGGATAAAATGCTACAACGGCTATAAATATTTATTCGGCAAAAATGCCGGACTTGAAAAACAGGCGTTCGAACAAGTTGAAGCGCCGCTTTTGAAAGACGGATTTGAATGGCCCTTTGGCGTAAATGAAGTTTGGTTTAAGGGAAAACTTGTTATCCCTGATAAAATTGCGGGAATTGATCTCATTGGTTCCAAAATTATTTTGGATCATAGGTCAATGAATTCCACAACTGTTTTTATAAATGGGAAAAAAGTACTGGATGAAAAATGGTGGATTACTCAAGATATTCTCCTTTCAGGCGGACTTAAACATCAGGAATCTTTTGATATTACTATTTGCTTTAAGCAAATTGAAGGATGTCCTTTCTACCACAAAAGACAAATATTTGTCGATAAAATTGAATCTGTCTTATTGAAAATAAATGCATTTTTTGAAGTTCTGAAGTTTATAGCGAAACTTATTGAGCTAGGTAAAGTAAACGACAGGAGTCTTGTTTTAACCTTTAAAAATACAGTAAAGCATATTCCTGTAGAATTACTTGCAGAGGAAAAACCTTTGCAATTTATTGACTATATCAAAAAAGCAGAAGCAGAAATGCGGGCTTTTTCTCCTCATCTGAAAAAAAATATCTTATATCTGATAGGTAACGCTCATATTGATATGAACTGGCTTTGGAATTGGAATGAGACATTGGATACAACTAGAAGGACATTTATTCAGGTTGAGAAGTTTATAAATACATATCCTGAATTTTATTTTTCACAGGGTCAGGCGGTATTATATAAATCGCTTGAAGATAATTATCCGAAAATTTTTAAAAATGTCAAAAAACTAATCAAGCAAGGGCGATTGGAGGTAATTGCCTCAACCTGGGTTGAGGGAGATTTAAATATGGCGTCCGGCGAAACTCTTATTCGACAATCGCTTCTGGCTAAAGAATATACTCGAAAAAAATTTGGCATGGAATCACAGATTTGCTGGTGTCCGGACACATTCGGACAACCTGCTTCTTATCCTCAGATATTGAAAAAATGTAATATAGATTACTATTATTTTCGTCGATGCGGCAAAAATACCCCAATATTTTATTGGGAAGGAATTGATGGTTCAAAAGTTTTGACTTTTAATACTTTGACCGGGTATAATGGACCTGTAAGCACCGATATTCCTCCTGAGCTTGATACATTGGGAAAATATCTGTTTTCATATGGAGTTGGTGATCATGGAGGCGGTCCGACAATAAGGGATATTGAAAATGCGTTGATACTTAAAAATAATGCTTTCTTCCCTGAAATAAAATTCAGTTCAGCGCATCAATTTTTCAGGGATGTGGAAAGGGATATGAAAGATATTCCCGTCATAAAAAATGAGCTCAACTATGTGTTCGAGGGCTGCTATACGACCCATGCCGATATAAAGAAATACAACCGGGAATGCGAAAATCTGCTTGTCAGCGCGGAAACGTTCGCCTCAATCGCCTCGCTGTCCGGTTTCGCTTATCCGCATGAGGAACTCAATGACGCCTGGGAAAA
>JBAYCO010000604.1:0-2564 GCA_041668685.1 Victivallaceae bacterium
ACGTCATCATCCGCCAGCAGCGAGAACGGCGCGAAAAATAATACGAGCGCATAGATTCTTTGTTTGAACTTCTTTGTCATGATTTTCCTCCTTTTTCGGGTTTGCCCGAAAGCATGGTTAACATTTTTTTGCTTAAATAATTTCTGCCGATTCCGGCAGTAAGGCCGTCTTTTTTCGTTACCTGGGCAAAGGCCGCATAGCGTTCGTTTTCCGGCAAATTTGCCGGGGTCTCAAAATTCAAAACCGCTTCCTTTACCGCACCGGACAAACCCAGCGCTTCCCCCAGCCTTTCGACATCTCCACGGTCGGACTGACCGAGCAGAATATATTGATGAATGTTCGACAGAACCGATTCTTTGATAGATTTACTGTTCAACATCTCGTACTGCTGAAATGAGATCAGAACGGCGCAGCGGTGTTTGCGGTATTTGGTCATGGCCGATTCGATCACTTTCGCTCCCTGGGGAATCTCAAAGAAGCTATTCGCCTCGTCGATAACCAGCCGTTTCTTTAAATTTCTTGGTAAACGTTCGATTTTATTCATGGCCGCCATCTGGATCAACGCCCCGACCACGAATTTGAAATCAGGGTCATTGTCCGGGACGCTCGAAAGCTCGAAATAATCAAACTCCCCGTCGAGTTTAATATTCGTCATTCCATCAAAAAGCCGCCCGTTCTTGCCGCCCGCGCACCAGAGCGCCAGCGTATCGGCTACATCTTGCAAGCCCTTTGAATCCTCTTCTTCCGGCAGCGGCTTGGAACTCAAATAACTTACAAATTCCGTATGCGTCGGAAAATCTTCAGGAGAAAGAAAGGCGAAACATTGCATGTAAACCCGTTCCCGTCTGGCGGCCTTGTAGATATAATCACTTATCGTTTCCGCGTCATAACCGGCGTTTTCCCACTCATCCAGAGCCTTCAGATAGGCTTCAGTTTCATCGTCAACCTGTCGTTCCTTCAGATATTTTTCCTGCAAAATTGCTATCGTCGTAAGTTTATGCAGACTTTCAGGATGGGTTTTCAACCAGTCATCGGCATAATCAAAATAAAACGGTTTTAAATAGCGCATTATCATACCTTCGCTTAATTTCTCGCGGGACATCACCCGCAGGATAGTCGCAATCATCGAAAGATGTTCGCCGGTCAAAGGCAGTTTGTTCGTATCAAAATAGTTAATAGTTATACTGCATCCGGGACCGAGCCGGATCGGTTTATGTCCGAGTGAATCCGCCAAATCCTGATAGGATAATCCATAGTCGATTATGCAGGTATATTTGTAAAAACCATGCGTCTGCATTATCAAATCGGCAGCCAATACGCTTTTGCCGCTTCCGGTTTTGCCGAAAATAATAGTGTGCTGCGGATCGGAATCCTCGTTCACCCTCCCGGCAAACTGTTTCAATCCCACCAAATTGCCTTCCTCTCCATTATAAATCGCTTCGGCATTAAGTAAATTTCCGGTATAGGTCGAACTAAACGGAATCAAACAGCTTGCGTACTTGGAAAGCGTCCTGAATGAATGCTTTGGACGTTTGCCGTAGAGCCAGCCGGGTGTCGCCTGAAAATACGCATTGGTCGCGCTTTTGCTTCCTGAAAGCATGTAATAGCCGATATTTAAATTGGTCAGAGATGCTTTTATCGCGGTGGACTTGACCTGCATTTCACTGACGCTACTGGCATGAACCGAAATAATGACCTGGCAGTCAAGCGGCGTCGCTCTGCCGTCATCCAACTCCGCAAGCATTTCCCGGCGGCGGTTGTAAACCAATTCCAGCGAATGCGAGGCGTTTTTCTGCTGCATTTGATTAAAGAGGACATTAAGCGCGTTTTCCTCCTGGCTGATAACCTTATCCAAATTGCGGGCAATGATATTGACTGTAATGCTGTAACCGAGAATCCCCAGTTTCGTGAGCTGATTTATCATGCCTGGATAGACCTGTTTCGGCAACGGAACCTGAAGTGCATAGACACAAATCTGCTGATTATCCAGAACCATGCTGAATTCAGCAGATTCGGTTATATCGCTAAAAATACAGTTTTCTTTGACGCTCAAATCCTCATTAAAACTATTCTTTACCGGGGCGTAACTGTGTGAAGGATTATAATATTTCCGCACCAGGCCGCACAATTCCAGAGTATTGAGTCTCCTCGAAACAGCGCCAATCGTGTCCATAAAACTCACCGCCCGGTTAAGTTGTTCCCTGGCGTAATTTTTTATGTTCGCAAGTAATGTTCGGATAGCATCGTTATAGGTATCTTCGGAAAGCTTTTCCGAAAGTTTTTCCTTAATTTCACTGCTTATAAAGATAAAAAGTTCTTCCCTGCGTAATTCCCTATTAGAAAGTTGTTTTTCGTATTCTTTACTTCTTTCTTTCCTGTAGTCATAGCAAAGGCTGTCTTTTTCAAGTTCGTCCGTGGCACAGTCGTAATCCGCAAGCTCTGTATAATTATCCCCGACCGTCCAGAAGAATTGTACCCGCAGTTTTTCTTTGGCAAAGAAATTCAGCATCGAATCAATGCGGAGCTTCAAAAAATTCTTATCTTCATTCCGGGCGTAATCCATA
>JBAYCO010000605.1:0-2560 GCA_041668685.1 Victivallaceae bacterium
AACTGATTGTACCCAAGTGGTTCAATACCTTTCTCCTGGAGCAGAAATGCGGCGCCGGCGGCGCGGCAATTGTTTACCGGTCACTCGATTTAACGCTTGACCGTGAAATCGCCATAAAGATATTTGAAGAATGCGATAATTCCCCGGAATTCTCAAAAATATTCCTCCATGAAGGCAGAATTGCCGCCAGCCTGAACCATCGCAGCATCGTGCCGATTTATTCCTGCGGCCAGTTCGAGGGACAGTGTTTTCTGATAATGCAGTACATGTCCAAAGGCAGCCTGAAAGAGCAGGTAAAACAGCATTCTCCACTCAAAATAGCCCAGGTCTTGACTTGGATACTGGATATAACTTCCGCACTGGACGCGGCTTTTAAAGCCGGGGTCATTCACCATGACGTAAAACCCGCGAATATTCTTCTTGACTCCGGTAATAACGCCAAACTTACGGACTTCGGGCTTTCTTATGCGCTTCATGATGTTCAGTCTCAGGATCTGCTTTCGGAATTGAGTTCTTACGGCAGTCCCGACTATGTCAGCCCGGAGAAACTCATTGACGGTTTTGAAGACGAAAAAGGCGATGTATTCAGTCTCGGCGTAACCTTGTATGAACTTTTGACTGCCGGGAAACCGTTTAAACAGGCTGATGAAGATGATGACATACTTGTTGTCAGGAGGAGCGCTCCGGTTATCGAACCGCATCGGCTTCGTCCGGAGATAAGTATTAAGCTCTCAAGATTTATAATGCGCATGTTGCAGGACGCGGCGTCGGAACGTCCCGATTATGAAGAAATAACAGCGGAGCTGAAGGTGTTCAGGAATAGATATAAAAAGCATGAGGATAAATTTCATTACCGCTTTATAGCCAAGCATCTTTAATCCAGAATTCCCGGATTTACTCTTTCTTTTCTGTTGACGGTTTCAAGATTGTCAACGGCCAGGGCGGCCAGTAAAGTATTGTCGAGGTTTTGCTCGAAACGTTTGGCTTCCCTGCCTGCCGCGATATCGCAAAGAAGGTCAAAACGGGCGCGTTCTTTCTCGTATAGTTTCCTTATGAAAGCTTCTTTCATTTTGATGCGAAGGACAGGCGCCAGAGTACCGGCGTCGGGATATTTTTTTATCGTTTCCGTTATGGCGCTTATTTGCCGGTTCATTTCATCTGAAGAAGCCGCCGAATGCAGTTTTTTAATATTTGTCTGGAGAATGTCCAGCAATTTAAGCTCGTTTTCAATTTCCATCAGGTTCCGGTTCAGGGGATATTTTTTTCTGGTAGCCGTTATTATTTTTGCCGCTTCTGAAATTTTATTTGCGTCGAACAATTTTTGCGCTTCCTGAACCCTGCTGTTGCAGAAAACAACTTCTTCAAACTGGGGCAGGAATTCATTTGCCGGGTCGAGGGCCTGGACTTTTTCGATACGTTTTATGGCCATGTCGTACTGGTTTTTGCTGAGATTGTAAAATAAATTTTTTACCAGCAGGGCGTGGGCGGTCGGCGGCGGGGGAGCTTCCTTTTTGCCGCATCCGGTAAGAGCGGCGCTTATAACGGCAATTATAAAAACAATGAAATATTTCATATCAATCTTATCCTGTTCCCTGAATCTTAAAATGAAATAATATAACCGTTTTACGGAAAAATAAAAGGTTTTCAGCAAATTTCATTCTGAAGTAGCGCCGCGTCTCGATGAGACCGGCGACATGAAACGTTGTCAGGCCATATAATGTCGTTCATTGCCGCTTTCATCGAAAGCCGGCCTACTTGTTATGCGTTCTGATTACCGATCTTACATAGGGGAGCAGGATACGTTTCATGCAACGTTCCTTACGCCCCTTGGGACAGGGGCGGCTACACCTTTTCCGGTTTTATCAATATTTTTTTCGTAATACTTATCTTATTTTTTCAAGCTTTCGATTTTTACCTTGCAGGTTTTTTCTACTAAATCGCGCAGCTTTTCAACGCGTTCCGCCAGCAGGGCAAGTTCGTCTTTCGCAATGCTGTAATCTTTTTTGTAACGGGCGTCAACATAGGCTTTTTTGAGTTTCTGGAACAGGTCTTGTTCCTTCTGGGTTTTCTGCGGAAAAATTTTCAGGAATTCGGGACAATCACGGGCGATTGTCTGTCCCAGTTTTTCAATATCATGGGTACGGGGGCTGTAGCCGGTATGGGTCAATATCGCGGCTTTATAAAAACGCTCCGTTGCCTGATGAAGGTCAAAAGCGGCAATTTTATATTCTTTATCCGATAAAGCGTATTTATATTGTTTAAAAAATCCTTTAGCGCTTTCAAACCATTGCTCAAAATCTTCTATCGCTATTTCCAGTCGCCGGGCGGGATCAATCCTGCGCCTTCTTTCGAGCTTGTATTTGCCGGAATCATAAAGCAGGATGCCTTCTTTCTTGATATCTGAGAAAAAATAATGCCCTTCCCGGAGCCGGGTATTTACATATTGTATATCATGGCCGATGATATCCGCCGGGGTACGCTGACTGCTGGAAGCTCTATACTCCTTTCCCGCCTCCAGCCAGAGAGCGTCGTTGCAGGCGGTTTTCCTGCCTTCGGTGAT
>JBAYCO010000606.1:0-2559 GCA_041668685.1 Victivallaceae bacterium
GCCTTCGCCGATCACGTAAGCAGTGCCGTTCGCTTTCTGGGAACTCAAAAAACGGGCCGTCGCCATGGCGCAGGTAAAAATATGTCCTTCTCCCACCCGGAACCCCATCCGGTTCAGTTTCATAGCTACGTCGCGGCGAGTCCGCTGGCTGTTGTTGGTCAGGAAAAGAAACGGAATATTTTTTTCCTGGAGTTTACTGATAAACTCCCTGGCTCCGCTGATTACTTTGTTGCCGCGGTAAATGACGCCGTCCATATCGATCAGGAAACCGCGCTTCCTGTTCTCCGGCGGAAAAAACTCTTTGTTTTCCATGAAAAATCCTTTTTGCGTGTTAAGGGTTACGAAAAGAGAATGAAAAGCATCAGGCGTGCCAGATTGATTCGGCAAAACCGAAAATACGGCAGTCAAGCTCGAAAATCGCGAAAATATTTAATATGAATGCGGAATAATCCCCCAAAACGATGTCCCGGAATCCCCGATAAATTTACAAAAATGTAAAAATCGTGAAAAATACGTCAAATCGTATGGAACCGGATTTGTAGTCCCGTCTTCGCTTTTTTCTCTGAATACTGCTTGTAATGCCGGGAGAAACAAGGTATTATTAGCTCTTGCGGAATTATTCCGCAAGAAAGTGTTAAGGGGAATTCAAAATACATTTTAATGTAGCTCAAGCGTCCCGCTTGAGAACAGAATTCAAAAAAGAAAATGATTTATACTGAGGACTTAAAATGAAAAGTAAAACAAAAATATTGTTCGCTGCCTTGCTCACCGTATCAGGATTGGCTTCAAACGCGCATTTTCAACTATTGCTGCCGGAAAAAGACCTTATCGACGATATATCTTCACCCATAACCGTCAACGCGATTTTCACCCACCCGATGGAAATGGGCCCGGTAATGGAAATGGGCAACCCCGTCCAGTTCGGAGTAATGCTGAACGGGAAAAAAACCAGCTTGCTCGACCGGTTGAAACCTTATAAGATCAACGGCAAATCCTGTTTCAAGCTGGATTATGCTTTTAAACAGCCGGGCGATTATGTATTTTATATTGAACCGGCGCCTTACTGGGAACCGTCCGAAGAAAAAATGATAATCCATTATACGAAAGTCGTCGTGGACGTCATGGAAGCCGCCGACGGCTGGGACGCCATGATCGGCTTTCCGGTCGAGATAGAACCACTGACACGCCCCTACAGCCTTTACAAAAATAATATTTTTCAGGGAATAGTCAAAAAGAACGGCAAACCCGTGCCGTTCGCGGAAGTTGAAATAGAATATTACAACGAAGGGAAAAAATACAAAGTTCCACACAGTATTTACACAACCCAGGTCGTCAAGGCTGACGCCAACGGCGTTTTCTCCTATGCCATGCCCAAAGCCGGGTGGTGGGGTTTCGCGGCCCTGATCGACGGCGACAAGAAACTCAAAAACCCGCAGGGCAAAGAAGTCAATGTCGAGCTCGGCGCATTGATCTGGGTAAAAGCCAAAGAATTGATAAAAAAGTAGTAGCAGGAGCAGCTTGCTCCGCGACAAAAACGGTTGACTGAAATGAATACAAGGGTCGCGGTGCGAGGCCGCACTCGCGACTGTTAAAGTAACAAGGAATTCATAAATCTTTAAAAATGCATATTTCTGACGGAATATTAAGTCTGCCGGTTGTCGGAACCGGGATCGGGGTTACAGCCGCCGGGCTTTGGGCCGGGCTCAGGAAACTTGATTATGAAAAAGTACCTGAGGCCGCCGTTTTCGCATCGGCTTTCCTGGTGATAAACCTGATTCATTTCCCCATCGGCATGACGAGCGCGCATCTGGTGCTGAACGGCCTTATCGGGCTGCTTTTCGGGGTTTCCGCGTTTCCCGTAATCTTCATCGGACTGCTCTTGCAGGCACTGTTCCTGGGGCACGGCGGGTTGCTCGCGCTAGGCGTCAACACCATGAATATGGCTTTGCCGGCAGTCGTGGTTTATTATCTTTTCGCTTTTTTGCTTAAAAAGAATATCTCGGAAAAGAAATTTTTTCTGGTCGGCGTTGCCGCCGGGTTCGTCGCGTTTTCCCTGAGCGTTATCATGGCCGGAAGCGCCCTTTATATTTCGGCGCCGGATAAATTCCGTCTGACTTCTTTAATTTTCCTTGCGGCCAATCTGCCGCTGCTCTTTCTGGAAGGAGGCATGACCGGGCTTATCCTTCTTTACCTTAAAAAAATGAAACCGGAGATCTTCAATGAAAAAGTATAAACTGGTCATTCTTTACATTATTCTTTTCGCGGCAATCGCCGATACCCGCGCCCACAGCATCAGAATATTCGCCGCGAAAAAAGGCGACAACATTTCCGGGTATGTTTATTCGCCCGGCGGCATAAGGATAAAAAACGCCGTGCTCACGGTTTACAAGGACGGCAAAGCGGCGGGAGAAATAAAAACCGGCCTTAACGGGGAATTCACTTACAAAAGCGCGGACGGTTCGAATTACAAATTCGTCTACAACAGGGACGGACATGTAATCGAATACAGCGTCAACAGTCCGGCCGCAAAAAAGACGGCGCAGGTTTCCGTCCCGCTCA
>JBAYCO010000607.1:0-2556 GCA_041668685.1 Victivallaceae bacterium
GGCAACCGTTCCTGGTAGGCCTTCCAGCTTCTGACCGCGGGGCATTTCTCTTTTCGCCTCGCCGGCAGGACGCTCAGGCCGTAATCAAGATAGGTTTTAGCAGTTTCAAAAGATATTTGCATAGAAATTTCTTCAAAAATGGTTTTAAGTTTCTGTTAAAGACGGTATAATAAAAGATAAACATTGATTTCTAATTTTTTAAAATTAGCACTTGAATGCAACCGTAAAACAGATTTTTTATGTTTAGTAAAACGAGAAAAATTATCGCAGAAAAGCAACCACGGATTAGTGAATGGGGAATTTTAGGATTTTGGGTTCCATTCTTTTTATTCTTTGTTTGGTTTGGAAAAGGATTTTTTTTCCGGCCGTTTTTGTTTATTTTCTCTGGAAATTTTTTCAGGGAAATTTTTTCAGGTCACTATTCGAGGCCGTTTAACATTATCCATGCGGGGTCTGCCATGGATCAGCCGACTATTGGTAAATTTTTGATTTGGTTTATATTCTTTTCTGCCATATCAATCATTTACTCCATTGTAATCAGGTTGTGTTGTGATGTTAAAAAAAAGAAAAAATACATAGCATTTTCAATCCCATTTATATTCGTTGTGGTTTTGGTACTTTCATTTCTTATGGCTCCTGCAAGTCTTTTGTTTCATTATATTTTAAGCATGGGAATAACTATCAAGAGGTTATTCGGAGTAGCTTTTATTTGTGTCAGTGCTCTAATATGGTTTGTATTTGCAATATTTCTGTTGCGACGGAACTTATCGTTAAAAAAATCTGATTTTCCCAGTAATCGTTCATAAATTATTATTTACTCTTTGTCAGAATGGGATTTCATCTTCATTGAAATCATTGGTGCTGTTGTACGAACCGGCATCGTCCCAGCCGGGTTCGGGCGTATAATCCGGAAGCTCGCCCAACTCATAATCCACAATGTTGACAAACTTTTCCCCGGCCACTGCTCTGATTATTATCTTTGAGGGCTTCGCCAGGGCTCCGTCATCTGCCAGGCGGACGGCTTCTATGGCGTTGTCCGGCGGCGCGACTTTCGAGCGCCGTTTCCACCAGGCTTCGAATTTCCTTCTCGCGTAGCCGCTGTGTTCCGGGCATACCCACTCGCTTTCGTAGCGGTTGAAACCGGTGCAGTATTCGATCCGCATCGTTTTCGGGGCGTCATCGGGCGCGCCGCGCTTATGGTGGATGCTGTATTCGACACCGTGTACTTCGTAATCGAAATAGCTCACTTGGCCGGAAAGCACACCTGCGGATTCCGCCCTGGCGGTGATGTTGCCTTTTTCCGGAGGCGGGAACGCATAACCGCATTCAGGACAGGTCATATAGGCCGCGTGGATGAGCGCCAGGCATTCCGGACATTTCTTTGCCGGGGCTTCGCCATTGCCCGCGCCGGGTTCTTTTATCTGGATCATATCCACCGGCCCGTGCCGCATGATGTTGCCCCCGTAGTCTAAAACCAGGCAATCCTTTTTCCCCGGATGCAGTCGGGTCCCGCGTCCGACCATTTGGACCAGGAGTCCGGCGGAGTTCGTCGGGCGCAATAACACAATGCAGTCGGTATTGGTAGCGTCGAAGCCGGTGGTCAGAACATTGACGTTCGCCAGGTATTTCAGCGGCGCTTTGCTGCTGAAAAAGTCGGCCGGAACCTCTTCGCCCTTGAATCGCGCGATAATTTCCGCGCGGACGCCGGACGGAGTCGAACCGGTAACAATACCGCATTCCGTTCCTGAATATGCCGCGATCTTTTCCGCGACATGATTGCAGTGTTCAACGCTCGCGGTAAAGATCAGGACTGAATTGCGCTCCCGGGTCAGTTCGACGATCTCCCGGCAGGCGGCGTCCACCAGTTGGGAGTTATCCATGAGGTCTTCAACCTCGGACAAAATAAACTCCCCGCCGCGAACGTGCAGGCCATCAAAACGCGCTTCCATTTTTCCGGCTCTGGAAACCAGCGGCGACAGATATCCCTGCGCTATCATCTCTTTTAGCCCGGCTTCATAGCAGACATGGTTGAGGAGGTTCTCAGGTTTGCAGATCAGCCCGCCCTTCATGCGAAACGGCGTCGCGGTCAGGCCGATTATCCGCAAATTGGGATTTACCACTTTGGCGTCGCTAAGGAAAGTTCGGTACATCCCTTCGCCGTCCGGGGCAATAAGGTGCGCTTCATCGACAACAATCAAATCCCACGATCCGAGTTCACAGGCCCGGGTGTAAACCGACTGAATTCCGGCCACTATCACCGCATGATCGGTGTCGCGGCTGTTCAGCCCAGCAGAGTAAACTCCAACATCCAGTTCCGGACAGAGTATGCGGATTTTATCGGCATTCTGTTCCAGAAGCTCCTTGACATGCGCCAGAATCAGCACTCTTCCGGACCATTTTTGCACAGCGTCAGAAACTATTTGGGCAATTATAACCGATTTGCCGGCACCTGTGGGACATACCACGCAGGGATTGTCATCCCGCGTCCTTAAATGTTCATAAACCGCCTCGACCGCCTCTTTTTGGTAAGGTCTCAGCTCAAACATCAGGCGCTAC
>JBAYCO010000608.1:0-2552 GCA_041668685.1 Victivallaceae bacterium
CGTAAACGCCTGCGGCAATTACCGGCAAGGCGCTGAATTTTCCCGGAGTTACCGCCCGCATACGGTATGACATGCTGTGTCTGCCTCGCCCAAGACGGCGGACATAAAACCGCATCAGGGTGTCCCGCGCCTCGACAAAAGCTCCCAGGTTGTTTTCGGTATAACCGCTCAAAATATTAACCGGTTCGAACCCAGCCGGTTTGCCGTCATTTACCACAATATACTCGTAATCGTTTTTAGATTCAATAGTAAATTCAATTTCTATAAGGTCTCCGCTCGAAATTTCAGTATAATCCTTTATTGCCTCCCGTTTGTATTTTTCCACGTTCAGCTTGAGGGCCTGGCCGCTGCCGCCGCGGGCCTGCGCCGCCGCTTTTACGGGAACAAGCTTGAAATACCGTCGCGTCACCTTTAAATCAAGTCCGGCGGCCTTGATAAAATCCTCCATCGTAAAATATGAAGTATAAGTATTGAAATAAAGCGTCCCTTTTCCCTCCCGGCGAATTCCGACATCGTGTTTACCCGGACTCAAGAGCCGCGCCGGAATTTCAATGGAGTTATTTTGAGCAAACATGTTTTTGGGGTTTACGTTGAACTTCCGGATGCTTTTGCCATCGAAAAATACTTCGACATTCATATCCGGCCTGGCTTCGCCGCTGTTCAGGACAAAATCGCAGAGCGCTTCGACACATAGCCCCGTATCGACAACCGACGTCCAGCAGGTCGCGTGCTTGCGGTTTATCAGGATATATTTCGCCAGCCGGGCCGCCCGTTTCCCTTTGGGATCGACTTTTGCCAATAATTTCAGGTATTCGGCCTGCGTATCGATATCGCGGCCATACCAGCGCCACCAGCAATAATCTTCCGGCATACGCAGATAAGCCGTCTGGTTTTCCGCATCCTCAACCGCAAACTGTTCTATATTCTTGAGCAGCAACTGTAGTTTTTCCCTGTCGTTCAGCCGATAACATGCCGAGGCAAGAAGCACAACGCCGTTCAGGCTCAATTTTGAGCGGTCGGCGTAGAGTTTTTCCAGCATAAAAGCTGATTTTCCCCCGGTCTTCAGCAAAGTATCGAAAACCAGCGCGTCAATATTGCTTACGACGCTCCCTTTGTCTTTCAAGTCGGCAACTCTGCGTTCCTGCCACGCTTTAAGCCAGTTTACGCCATTCGACAGTATTTTTGCCTCAATAGACACTCCATTGTCTTTAGCCAGAAGCAAAGCCCGAACTGTCCTTACAGTAGTATAAACTTCCGAATTCTCATAAAAAGCGCTGAACCAGCCCCAGCCGCCGTCACGGTTCTGCATACCGGCGAGGGTTTTAAGTTCCCGCTCGACTATTTCTTCTATTTTTTTATTGTTGAATACAGGATTATTCTTCAGCCGCCGCCACTGCGGAGCGCGTTCTTCTTTAGTTCCGAGTTCCGCGGAATTGAGGTTGGCCCCGGATTTCCCGATTTCAGCCAGGTCTATGTTCGATTTTTTCAGGGTATTACGGGTTATCAGGGCGGGAACAAAACGGTTAACCGTAGAAAAAACATCCTTATCATTGGTATTGACCAAGTAAGGCAGGGCATCGACCATGGCCATAGCAATCGAGGGAGAAAGGTTAACGGTCAGCTTTGCCGACCCCTCTCTCAATTTGGCCGGAATATCCACTTTTACGGACGCATCCTGTTTTTTCCCGCTCAGTACGCCGCTGGAAGCCGCCTGTTTATCTATTCCTTTTACCGCCACCGGGACTCTAAGTTCCACCGCGTCGGATTCTTTGCCGCAGAACGATTTCACCGTAACTGCCGCGTCTCCCGCTTTTACCGCCCTCACCTGCCATTCAAAACGTTTCTCTTCTCCAGCGCCGATTTGAATTTTCTGTTCCGGTTTGCCCAAAAGCCGCAGGCATTCCTCCTGAATTTCGAGCGTCGCGGAAACTTCCCCGCCCTTACCGCCCTGATTCATCACAATCGCGGAAAGTGCGGCCGTATCCCCGGTATTCAGGAAACGCGGCAGAATCAGGCGAACCAGAAAATCCTTGCTGACAATCACTTCCGTTTCGCCCTGTCCAACGCTGCATTTATCCGTCATTGCCCAGGCGCGAATTTTCCATGAAGTCAGGTTATCCGGCAAAGACACCGGCAGTTCAGCCATTCCCTGCTCATCGGTTTTGAGCGCGGCTTTCCAGAGGATCGAATCGGCAAAATTCCTGCGGATAACGACCGCCGGTTCCTGCGCAACCGCTGACTCGGCGGCAGCCATGGGGCTGTACAAAACGGTTGTTTTTTCCATCGCCATACCGTTGCGCCTGCCTCCGCCCATTCCAAATGTCATCATATCAGGTGACGGCAGGCCGCCAAAAATGCCGAGCGGCCTCATGTACGCTTCATTTCGTTCCAGAACATTCCTGAAATTTTTATCCAAACTCGAACGTACCCGCGAATACCAATGCCGCGTCCATTTCCAGAAAAAGGAATTTATTTCCGGAATATTGCCGCCGCCGTTTATTATATCCAGAGCCTTATCGTAAACAGTCAACACCACCTCGCCGCTTACCGGC
>JBAYCO010000609.1:0-2523 GCA_041668685.1 Victivallaceae bacterium
CTCTCGGTGTTGACCGTTATCTGGCGATCAATCCGCCGGTCAACCTCTTGTACAGCATAAACAAGTTGGACAAGTATTACAATATCCACAAACAGTGGCCGAAAGACGAACTCATCAAACGCAGCACAGTAGCTTTCGGTAAAATGATGGTTGTTGCCCAGCGGCGCTACCGTTTTCATGATGACGTCAATCCGGAAACGCCGTCTTTTTACGAAGCCGCTCATCACCGGCTCGATATTGAAAAAGAGGAAGCGCAGTACCTGATCGGCTCCGCGTTCAAAATGAATTTGCAGGAAATATTGTTTTCAATGCACCGCAGCGGCAAGTTCACTAACCTGAAAACCGAATACAAATGGTGCAATAAAGATGATCTTTATGATGAAACGATGCAGTTGACTTTCAATGATTACGTGAGGAAAATTCTGTTTGAGCATCATAAACACCGTTTCGGCAAAAATGTGACGGAGGCGGAATTTGTGGAAAAAATCTCCAACGCGGCAAATATGCATTCTTTTGAAGAACATTTTATTGACAATCCGGACATTAAAATTATCCATACGAAAAACGATTTTCTTCTGACTGACCAGGATCGTCTCTGGCTGAAGGATGTGTTCAAGGACGAAATCGTATTTTTTGAACACGGGGGGCATTTAGGCAATCTCCATTTCCGCCAGGTTCATAATAAAATAAGGGAACTTCTCCGGCCGACGCCTGTTGTGAGTCGGGAACAGCGGAAGTATCACCGGGAAACTTACGTTTCGCTGGCGGCGCCTTACAGTATTCCCTCCATGCCTCCTCCGGGGTCGGATTTCCATAATCCGCGCTGATGAACTAGATGAAAACCGGAACCGTGACGGAACCTTTGAGATAATCCGGCATCAGGTCAGCCAGAATGTTCCAGGACGCGAAATCATCGGCGTAAAGCGGTTCGCCGGTTTCCCCGTGGAAGTTTTCCCGCATGAAACCGTACTTTTCAACGCTTGACGCAATCACTTTGAGTGTGTCCGACGCCAATTCTTCGGCTTCTTTCCTGAACCCGTAATACAGCAACGCATGAAAAACAAACCAGTTCAGCGGTATCCATACCGGACCCTGCCAGTTGGAATTGGTCAAGCGCCGGTGGTCGCCGAAACGCGGCGGATTGCCCCAGCGGGCGTTATTGTAGTATTCGCTCGCTTTCGACAGGCTCCGGATGCCGAACGGGCTACGGAAATGTTCCGGTTTGAGGACGTAATTTTTTATCATGCGTTCAGCCTGTTCCCGGCCGGCGATTCGGGCGAACAGGGGAATCAGCGCCGGGCAGCTCAAATACGCGAAGGCGCCGACCTGTTCGTTGAGTGAGCCGTCGCTCCAGGCGATACGGGTTTTCCCGATACAGAGATCATATGCGGCATAGGAACCGTACTGTTCATCCCACAAATAATCATTGATTGCCTTTTTAAGTTTTTCCGCTTTTTCCAGATAATCGGCGCATTCGGCGTCGTCCTGTACGATTTCAGCCAGGTATGCCATATTGCGCAGTTCCAGGTACAGCCATGAATTGAGATCGGGCGGAATGATCGTATCCGGCTGAAAAATAGTCCCGGCGATTTCGTTATCGAAGCCAGACATAAAAGTTTCGCGCCAACGGTACAGGCCGAATGGGGCCGCATGGTTTTCCAGCCAGTAATTGACATATTTTTTTAATTTAGGGAATACTTCTGCTGTCCAGCTTTTTTCGCCGGTAATTTTTGTGTAGACCGCCGCGTTCTGGGCCAGAAACGGCTGAGCATGGAAATTGCCGCACCCGGAACCGTTTATCGCGTTTACAACACATGGAACATAACCGTCGGCGTTTTGGAATTTGAGCAGGTTGTCAAGAAAGTACCGCATTTGTTCAGGTTCACCGGCTGCGGCGAAACGCAGCGTCATGTGATGGTTATCCCAACTGAAAATATTGTTGCCGTAATGCTGTCCGCAAGTGACTGAGAGATAGGGAAAAGGAAAAAGCCCCTCCGCATCATGTTTTATTAGGGGCATAATTTTCCGGATATGATCGTGAGTCACTGTATAATTTTTTGAAAACATTTTATATAGTTCCGGTTCGTTAAGCTTCAGGTTAAATTTTTAAAATGATCTTTAACGTAGACTGTTTGCGGATAAATGCAAGCATCGCGAGATAATACCCCTTCTTTGAGGCTGAAAAAATGGAGCGAGTGAACGGACTCGAACCGTCGACAATCACGTTGGCAACGTGATGCTCTACCAACTGAGCTACACTCGCATTCATTGATGAGCATTTACTTTAGTCGAAAGAATGAAAAAAGCAAACTGAAACCCGTAAAAAAACATTTTTTACTGAGTTAATCCGATTGCATACGCATTTTAATATCGATAAAAACAGAGATGTTACAACAAGTGGTAATCGGTCAGTAATCACGCTTCAATTTTTGCAACCTCAAAACGAGGTTTCATAGGAGTTGAATCCCGGAGGGATGATTTTACAGTAGCCATGGGTGTAAACCCGTGGAACAAAAGATTTAA
>JBAYCO010000610.1:0-2518 GCA_041668685.1 Victivallaceae bacterium
CACAATACCGATATAACCGCCGCTTTTCGCAATCGCCTCAATTACCTCATCCGTTTTCGCGCGGCAATGCTCTGCCAGGGAATGACAGGCGCTATGGCTCGCCACCACCGGCAGTCCTGATTCCTGAGCCGCTTCCAGGCTGGTCCGCTGTCCGCAGTGGGCAACATCAGGAATGATACCGACCCGGTTCATTTCAGCGATAACCTGCCGCCCGAAAGCGCTGAGTCCGCCGTCATCGGGTTCGCCGCAACCGTCTCCGATCAGGTTGCGCCGGTTATAGGTCAAGTGCATCATGCGGACGCCGAATTCAAAAAAAACATGAATGTAAAACAATAACTAATTTTCGCTGCGAAAATGAGCCGGCAAAGGAACTCCGTTAGAAGTAAGGTATAATGATTTTTTCCCTTGAGTTTTGGCGGTCTCCACATCTTCCGGCAAAACCGCCCGCCTGTAGAGCTTGCGCTGGGTATCGGTTATAGCGGTAAAACGCGCCAGGCGCAATATCATGCGCTCGATTGAGTTGCCTTCTTCGCCCGCGTTCTGAAAAATACAATCGACACCTGAAGCATCCCAGGCTTCCTTGCAGATTTTAAAATTTTCATTTGACCATAATGATTTAAGCTGGCATTCTTCCTCTTTTGCCAGTACCAGTTCATCCGGCGCGGCGCTTTCACTGATCATTTTATCCATTCTCGAACAATCAACTATTCCGGCCGGAGCAAAGCCGTAAGCGTCCCAGACCAGAGCGTCGTCATGCAGTTCAAGTCCGTGTTCCAGTTGTCTGCGGCTTGGTTTGAGGATGTCAAGCGCCGCCTTTCTGCACCTTTCTATTCTGTTTTTCATTATACTTTTCCAATTCCGTTACAGCTATGGTTTTCAGGAATTTATTAAACGATAATATTTAACCAATTCACAAGGGCGCATTGGGACAATTCTTCCTGAATCACCTCCGGTTGATATATATTTTATTAAATTTGCCCTGCTGAAGATACCATAATAGGCATAGTCATAGTCTTGTTCTCTGGTCTTCTGTTCGTATAACAGACTCATCAATTTAAATCCCAGGCCAGTGTCAAAGTTCATAGCTATAACAGCGGGTTGTTTCTGATTGATGAGCTCCTGATGTTTTAAACAATCCAGAACTTTAGTTGTTTTAGTGGATAATGTTCCTATTCTTGTGAAATCCCCGTCAATAATATTCTCAACAATGCTGGAGCCGAAATAATATTTAAAGCCAAGCTGTTTTATTATTTCAGTTTTCTTCAACAGATTATCCCTGAGCTCGCTTCTATAAACTTCCGGCGACGTCATGCCGGCTTTTTCCCATAGTTTTACCTTCAGCCCGGTATCTGCGTAATTTAGTTCGTCCGTATGATAAACTTCCCCTTCGACCCAACTGGCAAGATAGCCTTGAGGAACATATGCTTTTCCCAGCCGGTCCAGGTAACTGTCAAGGGCAAACGAAATCATGGTGCGGAAATCGTTGCCGTTAAAATTTTTGTGAATGGCATCAATCGGGAACATTTTTGAAGTTCCGCCGCCGAACAGCATTGGTTCTATATGCTTACAGTAAACTGAAGAAAAGAGCTTGGTATACCAATGCGGATAATACTCGATCCACGGCAGATAAGTTCCAAAACCACACCGTCCTCTCATTATTTTATGGATTTCACATAAATTAGGAAAGATTGAGTTGTATGAGAGTTCCGGAATTCCCCATAGCAGGCATACTCCTATCTTGTTTTCATTTCTGAAATCAACAAGCTGCTCTTCTGAATAAGACGGATTCCATGGTATATTATCCGGCGCCGGTTCTTCTATTTTTTGTTTTATACCCCGAACAATACTTGGTATTCCTCCCTCGCAGGGAACTTTTCGGCGCGCAATCCCCAACATGCACATATAGTCCCAAACCGCATGATTGTGGTTGTCGCCGGTTCCCAGGACATGGCGATTTCCTATTTCTCTGGCGACAGCCGCGGCTTTCGGGTAGTATTCCACCCAGTTTGTATCATAAAAACCAAAATAGCGGTTTCTTATCATGAATCCCAGCCAGCCGGGGTTGAAATTATCGTTGGAATAGATACCATATGTGACCCCTTTGCAGTTTTGGCGCCAGCGCTTGAAGACACGCTCGGTTATATCCCAGGCGCGTTCATTTTCGTCGCCCCATGAGTCGATAATCTCTATGCGGCAATCCGCGGCCGCCCACGGTGAAGCATCCGCGAACCATGAGTACGCCGTTTTGAGCTTATAGTTTGAAAAGGCTTCAGGGGGAAAAGTCTCGGTTACGCCAATCGCTTTTCGAAAATATATTTCCGGCCAGGCATAGAATTGCTGTCGTCCCCAAAAACCCTTTGTCGCCGGAGACTGGTTCTGGTAGCAAACTGCCCTGAAGCCTGCTTTCGCATCGCCGTAATTGACCGGCAGCGAAGATTGATGCATTAAATTGGCCGGAGTCCAGCGCGCTCCGCGCAAAGATATCTTTTCCAGATATATTTTTGCGTAATCTTCAGAC
>JBAYCO010000611.1:0-2513 GCA_041668685.1 Victivallaceae bacterium
AAAAAACTATTAATCAGCGCAGTCTTTTTCGCGCTTCTTCAAGTGAATGCCGGTAATTCCGTAACGCAGTCATTGATCGGCCGCTGGCAGTTAAATGAAGGCAAGGGGAGTATTGCGCAAGATAGTTCCGGGCAGGGCCATAACGGGAAAATCAGCGGCGGCAACTGGCTGCGGGCGGGCGAAAATAATTTTCTGCTTTTAAATTCCAAGGAGCATATAACCATAAAGAAATCCTCGGAACTAAATTTTCAGGACGAAATAACTTTTGCGTGCTGGATATATTTAACTGTTGATTTAAAAGACGCGCCGATAGAATGGAATCCTTTCTTCAAACATTTTTCTAACGCTTATTTTCTAGCCCAGCGAAAAAGCGGAATAATTCATTTCAGGGTTGATGGAGAAAAAACAAATGTCAGCATTGGCTCAAAAACAGTTTTCGCAAAAAATACCTGGTATCATTTGGCGGGCGGGTTTAAAAAAAACGGAGAAATCAAATTATATGTAAACGGCGTCCTCGAAGCGAAACGCCGTTTCCCGGTCGCCGGATTCAAATTTCTGTCGGCGACTAAAATTCAAAGTCCGGTTTATAATTCGGGTATCGTGTCCGATGTTTGTATTTATAAGCGCAGCCTGAACGAAAGTGAAATAGACGAGCAATACAGGACCGGATTGCCGGAGCATTCGGGAAAAATTGCTGAAAAAATTCAAGAGTTACAGAGCGATGAAGTTTTAGAAGATTTTGAAAAAGGCGTTTCCAAACTGTGGGAAACCGCAAAACCGAATAATCATATTAATGTTACGGTTTCTTCTTCGCCGGAAGAAGTTATAAACGGTTCCCATTCTATTTATATAGAAAGCAAATCTCCCCATTCCGTGAAGTTCCTTCAAAGTAATAATTTTTTAAAGAAAAGATATTATACCCTTAAATTTAAGTATAAGATACTTGAAAAGAAACCGTCTTCTAAATTTTATGTTGCGGTTTTCTCCACTCCGCCGTATAAAAATATGCATGAATATTATACTAAAATTTCCCCTAAGGCCTGGAGAGATATCCAATGGGGACGTCATTATAATCCACAAATGCTGTATTTTAATGATAAAGTCGGCAATACCGGAGAGAAAAAATTTGAATTTTTGGGATGTCAGGGAGGAAATTATAAAATAGCTTTCGGCATCAAAGGGGGCGGCAGAGTAAGCATAGACGATATCAGTTTAAAACACATGAAATTAACTGGCGATGACAGCGTTCCTGTTTTGACGGCGCCTGTTAATAAATCGGTTGTTTCTGATTTTGCCGTATCATTCTTCTGGAAAAATTTAAAAAATGCGGTGGAGTATGAACTTCAGCTTTCCCAAAATCAACTTTTTACTGATCAAAAGTCTGTTATCTTAAAAGATAACGGAGTCGATCAGGGATTTTGGATTCCTGAGGAGCAAATGGAAAAAGGGAAATGGTTCTGGCGGATACGAGGGCTTTACGATAGCGGGAAAAAAGGCGCGTGGTCATCAATTCGTTCGGTTAATATTAAAGGAACCCATACCCGCAAATCGCCGGAAAAAGAAATTTCCCCGGTCAAGCCTCTGATTTTGTTTATGCCGCTTGCGAAACGTTTCAAAAACAGAAAGGAATTTATTCGGGACCATATTCGGGTGTGGAACAAGGCGCTGCCGTCCAAGCTTAAACCATATTGCGGTTTCAGATTATTCGTATTCAGAAAGGAAATTATTGAGGGAGATTACGGAAATCTTATTAAAATTGCCGAAAAAATGGAAGAAAACAAAATCCCATTCTTTTTCGAAGCTCTTGTAGGATTTTCGCCAAGCCAAGGACCTGCCTCTGAAATGCTCCGGGCACTCCCCCTTCCTATTATAGAATATATTTTTCAAAGATTCCGTTACGCCAGAGGGATAGTTACCGGCGAACAGCAAATATATGATCCGTTAATCGTCGATTATAATCGAAAACTTTACCGATTGGTTGCTAAATATGGCAGATACTATATTCCTATGGAATTCAGTCCTCAATTCTGGTTCTGGTATAGTAAGCAACTGCGACAGGACGCATCTTCTTATTCCCGATATATAATTCCGGTAATGAAAAACAATTTTTACAATTTGATTGGACATGGCGGTACGCTCGGCTGGTGGCTCGCCCATAAAAATACGAACTTTGGTCTTGCCGAAGAATGGTGGTGGTGGTATGAAGCCGGATACTCAAAGTTAAATATACCCTCTAGCAGGGGAAAAAGAAGCATGAAATTTTGCGCGCCCTATTATCCGGCTACTATATGGGGGATTTTTACGGTTCTAAATATGATGACTGGGGGAACCGCATATATTTACGAATTACCTACCGGAGGTTGGTCATGTAAGTATAAGGACAGTATGACATTTTGGGATACGGAGGGACGTCTTACTTTTGCCGGGAAAAATGTTATGCTGCCTCTTTTGGAAGACATGATTGAACATAAGCTTATTCCTGCCAAAGAAGCAATTATCGATAAAGTCAAAGT
>JBAYCO010000612.1:0-2512 GCA_041668685.1 Victivallaceae bacterium
AGGCGCCTGATGCTGCTGCGTTCAAACTTTGTTTCGGCGTTCCTGATGCCTTTGATGGCTTTTGTTCCCAATGTCGGGATGTTGCTGCTGCTGCGTTTTCTGATCGGCGCATTTTCCGGTACGGTTACTGCTTCGCAAACGTTGATTTCCAGTACGACTCCGGTCAAAAATCGAGGTTTTGCCTTGGGAACAATAAGTTCAGCGTTATTCAGCGGTTCGATGGCCGGAATGTTTTTTGGGGGGTTGATCGTTGATAAATTCGGCTACACGGTAACTTTCATTTTGACCGGCGCTTTGCTTCTTACCTCCGGTCTGCTGGTCCTTTTTGGAGTCGAGGACGATTTCCAGAAAACCTTTACTTTGAAGGAAAAATTAGCTGAATTCAAGTTTCGTTTCCCAAAATTTGGTTCAGTCTGGTTTATTCTGTTATTGTTACTGTTAATGGGATTTGCACGGCAGTTCGAACAGCCGTTTTTGCCGGTGCTGGTGGAAAAAATCAATGGTTTGGAGCGGGCCGCCACCTGGACGGGAATCATTGCCAGTATTACGGCAGTGGCGGGAATTATTTCCGGTTCGCTGCTCGGCTGGCTGGCGGATAAAACTTCCGCTCCGCGGGTTGCCGTCTGGTCGGCTCTCCTTGCCGGCGCATTGATGCTGCCGCAGGCTCTGGCTCAATCATTATTACTTTTGGGCGCTGCCCGGTTTGGGATGGTCTTTTTTGCCGGGGGACTTGATCCGGTATTCCAAATCTGGTTGTCCAAGTGTACTCCTGACGACAAACGAGGCATATTTTTCGGCTGGGCCTCCAGCGCTAAAACCCTGGGCTGGGTGCTGGCGGCCTTATGCAGCGGTTCCGTCGCGATGTTTGCAGGCGTACGCTGGGTCTTCATTACTGCCGGAATCGTTTATATCCTGCTGATTCCGATCATCAAGTTTTCCGCCGGGAAAATCCATCCGCAGCCGTAAATATTTTGTTTATTCCTATAATTGTATTATCTGGCGGTTGACGGAAGGTTTTCTTTTTGGGGGCTTCGGCATCTTGGTTTTACCCTGGAGCATTTGCTCCGTCATGAATTCATGAGACATTTTCCGTATTTTTTCTTTCGCCTCTTTTATCCGGACCTGAAGCGTCGAAACCAGTTTACGCTGTAGAACCGGGGTTTTGGCAATAAAAGTTCTGCCTGCCGGAGAAGAAAAAAATGTGTTCAATTTCTGCAACTCGTCAAGGGAATAAGCTTCCGCGTATATTTTTATAAAATCCTTCTTCAGCGTGTCCCAGGACAATATATCGTTAGAAACCGCAAAAACCTTATCCCTGAAATTTGATACTTCTTCAGATTTTGAAGCGTTTTCGAGGATTTTGTTAACAATCTTGACGTGGAGAGCTTTGATTTTTGCGAAATTCGCAACTATCTGTTTTCTAACCCCCAGATTTTCCAGAAGCGTTTCCGCGAGTTTTTCGCGTTCCGCCATATCCTTTGGAGCGGCGGCAAGGGTTAAAGCGGCAGTCAGGGATAATGCGAAAAGTATTTTTTTCATTGCGGCATCCTCTATTTATCGTTATATCCGTCCGGGTTTTTACAAATCCATTTCCAGGCGGAGGAAATGATGTCCTGGGCATTTTCAAATTGCGGCTTCCAGCCAAGAGCCTTGCGGGCAAGATCCGAACACGCGATCAGGCGGTCGGGGTCGCCGGGACGGCGGGGCGCAACTTCCGCCGGGATCGGGTGGCCGGTAACTTCCCGGGCGGCTTCAATTATTTCTTTTACGCTCAGGCCGTTGCCGGTACCGAGATTATAGTGGCCGCTTTCAGGGGCGTCAAGCGCAAGCATGTGGGCCTGGGCCAGGTCGAGAATATGAATATAATCACGGATGCAGGTACCATCCGGCGTGTCGTAATCATCACCAAAAATCATAATTTTATCGCGTTTGCCCTGGGCTACTTGCAGAATTATCGGGATGAGATGGGTTTCCGGACTGTGGTCTTCGCCGAAATTTTCCGAGGCCCCGGCGGCATTGAAATAACGCAGCGCGGCATATTTTATACCGTGAATTCTGCTGTACCATTTAAGGACTTTTTCAAAACAAAGCTTGGATTCGCCGTAGGGATTGATCGGGCACTGGATGGTGGTTTCCCGGATCGGGCTTTCTTCGGGCTCCCCGAATGTAGCCGCAGTACTTGAAAATACAATAGTTTTAACCTTGCCGGCAACAGCCGCGTCCGCAAGGTTTATGCCGTTGGCCAGGTTATTGCGGAAGTATTTTGAGGGATCTTTCATTGATTCGCCAACCAGGGAGAACGCGGCGAAATGCATGATCGCATCGAAACCGCCCTTTTGACAGACACTGATAATAAGATCCCGGTTGCCGAGGTTGCCTTCAATAAATTCAGCGCGGGGATCCACGGCTTTACGGTGTCCGGTAATTAACGAATCAAAAACGCTTACTTCATGACCGTTATCCAGCAAATACTCACTACAGGCGCTGCCGATGTATCCCGCGCCGCCGGTCA
>JBAYCO010000613.1:0-2508 GCA_041668685.1 Victivallaceae bacterium
CGTTTGCGAATATCTTTGCAATCCAGGCGGTATTCCTCATTGCTAAGCGCGGGGTGCATACTATGAAGAAATATAGCATCTTTAAACAATTCTTTAGTGTCCGCAAGGAATACTTTTGCTTCCAGCGCAAGAGATTCGTCCTTGAACAAATCCCTGATGTCGCGCAGCAAATGAACCAGGCATTTCTGCTTGGCGAAAGCTCTGATTTTGCTAAGGTAAGCACTCCAGAAATCGCTTATAATGACACCGTTGTAGTATTCTCCGAGGTGGTCAACAACGACTTTGGAACCTCTGCTTTCGTCAATATGGAAGAAAGCGATATCCTTGTTGGTGAAAATCCAGAGCCAGTCAAGCTTCCAGCTGGTTTCGTCAATATGTATAAATGGAAATCCGGGCAGAGACTGTTTCAATCGCTTGTATACCGGAGTAGCTTTTTCAGCAAGCTTATGGTCAAATCCGACCAGCGAACCAGGTACAATTTCCAATCCGCACAAGTACTGCAATATCTGTTGCGTACTGTTATAGGATGCTTTGGCTTCATAACGGACAAAAGCGGCTTTAGCTCTGGCATCCGGCCCGATAAAGGCGTTGGGAATTTCATTATTACCCCAGCCGTGGACGATGCTTTTACAATCGCAACACCAATAGTAACAATGAACAAAGCAAGTGGAAGTAAGTTTGCCGTTTTCAAGGTCTTCCTGAATATGTTCAGTAGTATGGTTGCACGGCGAAATGTTTTCACTGCCGCACAATGGACAAACATCAAGGTAAACGTCAACGGTTTTATCAATTCGCTCAGGTTTGGCTCGAAACCAGCCGGGATGTCCAACCGGAGCACCACGTTTTTTAGAAGTGGAAGTTTCTTTTCTCTTATATTTCTTAAAGGGAGCCTGAAGCGCTTCGGAAAGATCCTTTTCAAGCTTGGATTTATCATCTTCAAGTTCCCTGATTCGTTCCTGAAGTTTCATGGCCTGCCAGTTGGCAATGTCCATGGAAAATTCAAGTTCATCGACACGGTTTCTCAGGTAATCGCGGTCAGCAAGAATCGCTTCAGGGGCTTCGCCATTAAGAAAAACACAAAATTTCTTGAAAGGACAGTATGGGCTTTTGCTTTTCCCGGAATGGAAAGGTGCTTTGCCATGTCCCATGGAGTTATCTCCGAATCAGTTAATTACGAACCTGTTATAAGTAGTTTAGCAAAAATAGCGACAAAAGTCAATAATTCTTTCAATGTAAATTGCATTTCGCGCAGAAAATGATAAAATAACAAAGGAGGCAGTCAAAAAATGAATCAAGTGAGTAATGGGTCTGAAAAAAGTTCAACTTTTTTCGGAGGAAGCAAACTTTTTAACTCTAAAACATTACTGTTTATCCGGTCGCCATATCGGTCTGCATTATATTGGTTTTTCTTTATAGCGCGGTAATCAGAAAAGAGAAGGCCGGAACCAGCGCTTTGAGCGGGGAGTTTTCCGCCATAACTGGAATAATACTGATTTCAATTTAGAGGGAAGCAACTTGTTTAAAAATAAATACCAATTACAAAAAAACGTTTTCAATACAATAAATTTATATTCTTACTTGAGTAGTTAACAAATTCAATGGAGGCATTACAATGTCTGTTCGACCAAAAGTAAACGACCAACTCGATCGGCCTGAAAAAAAACAAAAAAATTTCAGGGGAAGCAGTTTCATAGGACTAAATAATTACAATTACTGTAAGTTTGTGAGTACAGTCGCTTTATTACTGTTGCTGAGCTTAGGTATACCTTTATCTGCAGAAGACAATAAGGAGGCTTCTTCAAATAAAATTATCGGACAGTGGCATTTTGACGAAGGAGAAGGAGAAATCGCCAAAGATTCAAGCGGTACCGGAGCGGATTTGAAGCTGTCCGGAGCAACCTGGGCGGAAGGTAAAAAGGGAAAGTGCCTTGCTTTTGACGGTAAAGGAAGTTGTGCTTATACGGCCAAAATCTACCAGTGTTTTGAATTAACCGGTAATGAATTTACCATCAGTTGCTGGGTTAAACCGGAATATGAATATCCCAAACCCATGTTTATTATAAGTAACTCCTTATCAGCTCACCGGGGTCCCGGATACCGGTTGTGTTTTAGTTATGGAGCGCTGAATTTTGGTTCCGGCGAAGGATGGGGAAAAAATAAGAAATATTGGAGTGTTCATACACCCAAATTCAAAGATGGTAAAGTCCCGGAAAAAACCATTCAGAAAGGAAGCTGGTATAAGGGAGTAGTCAACAACCGCTGGTATCATATCGCGGTTACCTATAAAGGCGGCCTTTATAAAATTTATGTTGATGGTAAGATTGCCGGTGAAAAACAAGAAAAAGCCGTTGTACCGGCCAAACATCGCCTGGTAATCGGGAACCGTAATCCGAAGGAATCGAAGTTGTGTTACAAGGGATTGATCGATGAAGTGGAAATATTAAACCGCGCTAAAACCGGGGAGGAAATTATTGACGATGCGCTATTAGTTCAATAAATCAAATTCAG